>JAGUWT010000209.1 GCA_020062205.1 Thermodesulfovibrionales bacterium | reverse complement strand
TGTAGTTTTTGAATAATAAAGATGATATATTTAAAATTTGATGGGGAGCATCCTTAGAAAATTGAATTAGGTTTTTGTCTTTTTGAATTTGTCAAGAGACACAATTTTTTTGTCTGTGAAATTTTCTGATTCATCTAACTTTGCTTTTGAATCTTCTCTATCAAACATATCCCACCTGTCAAACTTTACCTTGGCATCTGGAGAAAACACAGCCACTATGTCGTTATGGTGAATGAAGCATTTTTCGGCTCTATTACTGACCCCGAAACCAAGTGCGGCTATAATGCCTCCATCTTCAGTCCATTGGAGGGTTTTATAATTCTTGTTATTAAACACTAAGATTAATCCCTTCTCTTTCTCTTCATCAGTGAAACCTCTGTTACCTATGAAAGTGAGATCAGAATGTTTAACCAGTATTAAAACACGTCCATAGTCATTTAAAAGATCATAGAAAAGATTTCGGAGATATTTAATTTGAATTTTCATTCCTAAGAAACCTCAAAGATAAAATCTATCTCTAAGGGTGAATTTAAGGGGAGAACATTTACGCCAACGGCTGCCCTTGCGTGTCTGCCTTCATCACCAAATATTTCAAACAGAAGATCCGATGCTGTATTCAAGACCTTTGGTTGTTCAGTAAAGTCAGGCGCTGACGCAACATAACCCGTAATCTTAACGCAACTTTTAACCTTATCGAGACCTCCCAGATGTGATTTCAGGATTGATAGGGCATTGATCACAATCTGCCTGGCATCTTCCTGCGCTTCTTCTAAGGGTACAGATTCGCCAACCCTGCCTGTTCTTCTTAGTTTTCCATCCCGGAGTGGAAGTATTCCGCTGAGGAATAAGAGATTTCCTGTCTGGACGCATGGCACATAAGAGCCGAGTGGCTTTGGTGCCTCAGAAAGATCTAAGCCAAGTTCTCTCAGTCTTTTTTCAGATGATATATTTTTCATTTTTCTCTGTGTTCTCTGTGGTAAAATTAATACTTTACAACCCCAATTCCTCTGGTATCCCTATCCTCCCAAGCACTGCTGATGCTGCTGCAACTGCAGGATTGGATAGATATACCTCGCTCTCAGGATGGCCCATCCTGCCAACAAAGTTTCTGTTGGTAGTTGCAATTGCCCGTTCACCTTTTGCAAGTATTCCCATATGTCCACCGAGGCATGGTCCACACGTTGGAGTGGAGACTACTGCCTCTGCCTCTATGAATATATCCAATAAACCTTTCTTCATTGCCTGTCTGTATATCTTCTGGGTTGCAGGTATCACAATCATTCTCACATTAGGATTAATTTTTCTGCCTTTTATAACCGTTGCAGCCTCCAATAAATCTTCAAACCTTCCGTTTGTGCAGGAGCCGATGACAACCTGATCAATGGTAACCTCAAATAACTCTGCTGCAGGTCTTACATTTGACGGGAAATGCGGACATGCAACAGTAAGCGGGATCTTTGAGCAGTCATACTCACGGATTTCTACATAGTGTGAATCTTTGTCAGATTTGTAAAACGTATATGGCCTTTTTGCCCTGTTTCTCACATATGACTTTGTGATTTTATCAGGTACAATAATTCCATTCTTCCCTCCAGCCTCTATAGCCATATTGCACATGGTAAGCCTTCCATGCATTGGAAGCTTCCTTATCGTCTCTCCTTCAAATTCCATTGTCTTGTAAAGCGCACCATCAACACCTATGTCTCCAATGGTATGAAGTATTAAATCCTTCCCTCCTACCCACTTGTTTAGTTTGCCATAATAGATAAACTTCGTTGACTCTGGAACCTTGAACCAGCATTCCCCTGTTGCCATTGCAGCAGCAACATCGGTAGAACCAACCCCTGTTGAGAATGCCCCGAGAGCTCCATATGTACAGGTATGGCTGTCAGCACCGATAACTAAATCACCCGGCACAACAAGCCCTTCTTCTGGAAGGAGTGCATGCTCAATGCCCATCCTGCCAACCTCAAAATAAAGACTGAGTTTATATTCCCTTGAAAAATCCTTCAGTATCTTGCATTGCTCTGCAGCCTTTATGTCTTTCTGTGGTGCAAAGTGATCGGGTATCATTGCTATTCTGTCTTTATCAAAAACATCCTTTGCCCCTATCTTTTTGAATTCTGATATTGCGATTGGTGCGGTTATATCATTTGCAAGGATAAGATCAACCTTTGCATTGATTAATTCATTAGGTGAAACTATTTTCTTACCCGAATGCGCTACGAGAATTTTTTCAGTAATTGTCATCATTCACCTCTCTAACAAATCCCCCATCCCCCCTTTACTAGGGGGGGTAAGGGGGATTACTTTATAAATCACTTTTTCCTCTCAAATAATTTACCTGCAACAATAACAAAAATAATTGATGTCCCAATGATCACTGCTACATCTATTATATACGAAAAATCTGGACTCATCGGACCTGTTTCGAATTTGAAGATGACATGTTTCATCGCATCAATACCATACGTAAGAGGATTTAACTTTGAAATTAGCTTCAGAATATCCGGTAGAAGCTTTACAGGGTACATCGCCCCTGAAAGAAAAAACATCGGCATAATTATGAAATTCATTATTACACTGAAGCTCTCATAGCTCTCATAGAATGTCGCAAGGACAATCCCGAAGGCTGAAATAGAAAATGATAGCGCTGTACATATAAGTATGACCTCTATAATCTGAAAGATTCCGAGTTTAAACCCAATGAATGGAAAGAGTGCAAGGATAATGATTGCCTGTATTGTTGATATAACCGTACCGCTCAATGCCTTGCCAATAACTATGGAGAACCTTGATACAGGGGCAACGAGGATCTCCTTCATAAACCCGAATTCCTTATCCCAGATTATGGATATTGATGAAAAGATTGAGCTGAACAATATCGTCATCCCGAGTATCCCTGGGAAAATAAACTGGATATATGGTACTCCTGTATTTGGTGACACGAGTCGGGACATCCCTGCGCCAACAATAAACAGCCACAGGAGTGGCCGTGCGATTGTTGAAATAAGGCGGCTCCTCTCCCGTATAAATTTCTTAAATTCCCTCGCAACTATTACGTAAATGGCATTAAATTCCACTAATGCCTTCTCCTATGCGCCCTTACATATTCCTTTACATTATCACCTTCTGATGCCTCTTCTTCCCTTATAGCCTTGCCTGTCAGTTTCAAAAAGACATCATTCAGTGTTGGTCTTTGAAGCCTGACAGAAAGAACACCCTCACCAATCGTCCTAATCATTTCAGGTATACATGTATCACCCATCACACAAGTCAAATAAAGCTCTTCTCCTTTTTCTGACACATCAAATCCGAATAATCTTTTTATCTCTTCCTTCGTTTTTACATTGTCAGTAGTTCTTATGTAAACGATATCGCCACCCACAGTCATCTTTAATTCAGCAGGACTTCCCATGGCAATGATCTTTCCATTGTCAATAATCGCAATCCTGTCACAGACCTCTGCTTCTTCCATGTAATGGGTGGTCATAAAGATGGTTACATGATGTTTTCCGGGGAGTTCTTTTATGAATTCCCAGAGATTCGCCCTGCTCTGAGGATCAAGCCCGAGTGTTGGTTCATCGAGAAACAGTACTCTCGGTCTGTGTATCAGTCCTCTTGCAACCTCAAGCCTGCGTTTCATCCCGCCTGAGAATTTTTTGACAAGGTCATCCTTTCTGTCAAATAAGTCCACAAACTTCAGGACATCGCACACACGTTCCTGCCTCTCATTTTTAGGGACATTATATAAATATGCATGAAAGATTAGATTCTCATAGGCAGTCAGGTCTTTATCGAGGGTTGTATCCTGGAAAACGATACCGATAGACTTTCTGACTTCTGCAGGTTCTTTCATGCAGTCATGTCCTGCTATGAATGTCCAGCCGGAAGTAGGAGAAAGGAGAGTGCAGAGGATATTTATGGTAGTGGTTTTCCCTGCGCCATTTGGTCCGAGAAAACCAAAGATTGTGCCTTCTTCTACCTCAAAGGAGATATTGTTGACAGCAGAGAGATTATCAAATTTCTTTACGAGATGTTCGACTTTGATTATTGCCACATGAGAAGTTTAACATGTATTCTGTGCTTACTTCACTTCTTTCTTTCTCTTTTGCAATTACAGTTGAGTCCGTGAGTACAGCCCTCAAAGGGGTTTATAGCAAGTTCTTCTGGTATGAACTCTCCGCATTTACAATCCCATCCTTTCCTTATAAAGGTTGACTTATCAAGCTCTCTGCCACACACAGGACAAAGGGGCAAGTCACCGTTTATATGTAAGTAACTTTTCTTTCTATCCATATAAAAATATTATAACACAAGAGGTTCTTACAAAATTCTTACAAAATCTCTTGACAGTATAAAGAGGCTTGAGCGATAATTGTCGCATATATAAACCTTAGTTTATTTACCCAAATGTTGCATAAAATGGATGACAGATGTGCTTCAAAGCTCCAGTCCGCCTGAGAATGAAAGAGAAGATACTATTCATAATTTTAATTCTCCTTATTCCATTTAGTAGCTTTGCACAAGAAAACCCGAATGATTCACGGGAAGAAGATTCGGTAGCCACCTATGGCAGTGTGGTAGACTTTAACTCACGATATGTATGGCGCGGCATTGCCTTGAGCGAAGGAGCCGTTATGCAGCCATCGGTAAGTGTATCAGCTTTTGACTTTAATTTTTCGGTATGGAGCAACTTCGTTTTAAATAATGAAGTCAATCAGGGGAAGTTTAATGAAGTAGATTTGATCCTTTCTTATAGCCGTGAGTGGAAGAAAATCATCATCGAACCAACTGTCCAGTTTTACCTTTATCCTAATCAGGAGGATTCCCCAACTACAGGAGAGATTTCTTTAAAGGTTTCTTATCCTGTTGGCCCTATTCATGTGTTCACCAGCCATGCCTTTGACATTGTAAAGTACAGAGGTTCTTATTTTGGCGATGCTGGAGTATCTTATGAATATGAATTTCATTCTGAACTGTCAATGAAGACTTCCTTGAGCCTCGGGTGGGCTTCTTCTAAGTTTAACGATGTTTATCTGGGGTTGCCCAAAAGCGCCTTCAATGTTGCAAGTGGTGATCTATCTCTCACCTATTACCTGAAAAAGTTCCTATACATTTGCCCCCATGTGGGATTCAGTGTTCTCATAGATGGTGAGCTTCGCCATCAGGTAGAGAACCCAACCATTGCTAACTTGGGTTTGGCAGTCGGGATCGAGTTTTAGATTGGGAATGCAACGTTATGACACTACGTAAGAAGACACTGCTTATCATTACCGTGACACTCGTCGGTCTAATTGTGGTTCTGTATACCACCTCCTCACCCATCTTGCTGAGCAGCTTTGCCGAATTGGAAGAACAGGATACCCGCCATAATATTGAACGAGCACTGGGAGCACTATATAATGAACTCAACAACTTGAACTTCAAGGTAGCCGATTGGGCTAAGTGGGATGATACCTATCGCTTCATCGAGGATGCCAACGCCGCCTTTGTAAAGTCAAATCTCACTGATACCGCTCTCTCCGACCTCAGACTTAACCTGATGCTTTTTATCCACTCTACTGGCCGGATGGTCTTCGGCAAAGGATTTGATCTAAATAATATGAAAGCAACTCCCATCCCTGAGAGCCTGAAGGAACACATTTCTGCAAGAAGTATTCTTTTACAGCACCCGGATACACAGAGTAGCCGAACCGGGATAATTCTCCTTCCCGAAGGCACCCTGCTCATTGTCTCTCAGCCTATCCTGACCAGTGAAGGCAAAGGCCCTATCCGTGGAACGATAATCTTCGGGCGCTATATGGATGATGCCGAAATTAAGCGGCTGGCTCAAATAACTCATTTACCTCTAACAGTGCATCGATTTGATGATATGCAGATGCCTCCTGACTTCCAGATAGCGCGTTCCTCTCTGTCGGATAAATCATCAATTTTCATCCGGTCGTTGGACGCGGATTCGATTGCAGGGTATGCACTGCTGATGGACATCTATGGGAAGCCTGCTCTTATATTGTGTGTGAACCTCCCCAGAGCCATTTACAAGCAAGGCCAGGCCACCATGCGTTATCTTATCTTCTCGCTCCTTGTAGTTAGCCTCGTGTTTGGCGTAGTAACCATATTGCTTTTAGAGAAGTCTGTACTTTCTCGTCTAACTCGTCTTAGCAATGATGTTAGTAAAATTGGCGCAAGTGGTAATCCATCAGAACGACTGTTACTTTCAGGAAAGGATGAACTGTCGGGTCTGGCTAACACTGTCAACGGAATGCTTGAAGCGTTGGAACATTCCCAGCATGAGCTTCGCAGAGCACACGACGAGTTAGAAATACGGGTTCAGGAAAGGACAGCAGAACTAGCAAAAGCCAACGAAGCATTGCAGGCTGACATCACCAAGCGTAAACGGATGGAGGAGGCGTTGCAGGAAAGTGAAGAACGCTATCGAAACATGATCGAAAGTTCGCATGATATGGTTCAAAGTGTTGGTCCTGATGG
>JAGUWT010000247.1 GCA_020062205.1 Thermodesulfovibrionales bacterium | reverse complement strand
AATAAAAAGACAAGGGGTTGAGTGTGTTTTACTTTTGACCCTTTTATAACTGTTCACTGTTTCTTTATCAGTAGCGTCCAGAATTTTGTTTTTTCCCATGTCTTCATAAAATCCTCTTCCGGTATGAACTTGCCCTTATCTTTTCCTGAATTTACAATCACGCCATCCTCATTATACCCGACAACAACCATAAAATGATTTAACTGATATACCCAGAAACCATGATCAACAAGCACAATAAACGGATAACCTGAATCTATGTTTTTTTTCAGGTCTTTCATATTTCCTGAATATTTTTCTGCAAGCAATCCTTTTTTTTGAGAATAAATTACCATATCAATATTCAAGGTGCCTTTCGCAGCTCTGCTGTATATCTCTTTTGCAATATCATCAGGAGTAACATCTATTTTCCAGTAATTCATAACACCTGCAAGAGATGCAGGTCCACACTGATAAGCCTCCTGAGCATAGAAAGGAACATCACAGATAATCCTGTTATACCTTGATTCAGGCATATTACCATTGCGGACAACAGCACATGAATGCAAGAAAAATGTGAGAAGAACAAGAAATAAATAAGCAGGCATGTTCAACGTACATGCCTGCTTATTCACGGAGTGAAATCCTATCCTCATTTTATTTTACCACTATTCGGTGGCCTGTAAGCTGGATAAGCAGCACAACAAGGATGGCTATTACAAGAAGAGCTATCACTATGCCGAGACCATCGCCTCCAACCTTAATCTCATCTATCTGGAGTGCCAGATTGTGTATCTGCCAGTCACTTAGCTGTGAAAGCCTGTTACTAATCTCATCCTGTGTGAAGCCCAATTTTTCAAGTCTTTCTTTAATTATCTTTGTCTCCAAAACCTTCTGTACCTTCTCCATATCCGCAGCCCTGTCAATCTTTGCAAGGGCAACTGCCTCTGAAGGAACAAAACCAGCCTCAACCCTGGGGACAATACCAATAATAAACATGGCAAAAACAAGATACCATGCGACCTGCTTCATAAAGGGCATTCTCATCTTTATCTTCTCCTTTCTTTACATGTGGTAAATCTTGTGATTTACGAGGGTTTAGTTTCCTTTCCCGATTCAGTCTTTAAACTTTCCTTTTCCCTTACCCATGACTTTTTCTCCTTTATCTTTTATTTTCGACTCTTTTTCCCAAACTTCTCTTTTCTCTTTCACCTTCGGCTCTCTTCCCCTCTTTATCTCCTCGTTAATTACCACGAAGTTTCTGCCTTCGGACCTCATTTTTATCATCACTTCTTCAGGGAATATCCATAATGTTCTGACACAAATTTGAGATTCACAAGGTTGACAACATCGTCATCGCCGAGTCTAACTTTTTTTCATTCCTTCTCGGGCCATTTCTTATAGTAACCATAGGCCTTCCCATATGGCGGACCCGGCGTCACTCTAAGGGGTACATAGTATATCTCGGGACTCAGGCCATAACGAAATGTAATATCCATCCATGACATGCCGCGAAGTCTGAGGTCTACGATTACTCCAGGTGCGACATGGGCCCTCCCGGCGATAAAGAAGACAACCGGCATCTCCTCATAAGACATGCCTCTTTCCCGGATAATTACTACCTCCCTTTCCGGCACACGGTAGTAATCCCCCACGGAAAGATAAAAACCTCTTAATCCTTCATCCCCGATGTATACGCCGATATCAACACTTGCCTTTGCCTGCGGGATTAGACTACCCAGTGATAGGACAATTAGAGTTAAAAAGATGACCAATATCCGCACAACTCTCCCCCTTTTATCTTTAAATGGGACGGTTCTATCTTTTAACATTTTATTTCCCCTCCCTTTGCCTGCAATGACCGCCTTATCGGGCTCGTTGCAAAAGAAGCCTGAAAGGTTTGGACGTAAGTCTTTTGCAACGTGTTAGCCATCCGTTGCAGGCAGTATTGAAAAAGAACCGCTTCATCTTCTAATTTCTTTATGGTATTGCTACTTCTTTTTCTTTTACTAAACTGGAGAGTGAATTAAGGATAAAATCTTTTGCGTCAAGTATTTCAAGGAGAACAGGTTCACCATCTTTAGAAAAATGAATAATCATCTGGCCTTCTTCTTCTGCATAGTCTATTGGTTTATCAGAAAGTTCTACAAGAAGGGCGTCTACATCCCTACTGTACTTAATCTTTCTCATATCTTGACCTCTTTCCCGGATAAACGGTTACAACATAAATTTTCTCAGGCTTTGATTCATAAACGACTCTAAGAACGCGTGTATCATCAAAACCCTTTTGAGCGATTAGCCTTTCTTTATAGCCTACATCTATTCTATCAGGATTCCTGATAACATCTTCAACCTTTTCTTTTGACACATCAATGCTGTGAGACTCCAATATCTCGATTTTCAGCAATGAATGCATGCTGAATTCTATTTCAGTTGGCATAAACTATTTTACCTTGACAAGGTGTTTGCTGACCATGTTAGCCGTCCGTTGCAGGCATTTAATTAATAGAATCTTCCATTTCCTTTCTCTAAACTCTATTCCACAGTAACAAGACCCTCGACATCTTTAAATATCTTAGGTCCGATACCAGGAACACGTCTCAACTCTCCTACACTTTTGAAATCCCCATACGTTTTTCGATACTCAATTATATTCTGTGCCCGTTTTTCTCCAATGTGAGGAAGTTGCATTAATTCCTTACCCGATGCCTTGTTGATGTTAACGGTACTTTTTAGTCCAAAAGCTTTAGCCCGTTTCTGCTTGTAAGCCTGATGGTGTTGCTCCAAGTGGGCTTTGGCTT
>JAGUWT010000221.1 GCA_020062205.1 Thermodesulfovibrionales bacterium | reverse complement strand
GGAGGGATTATTTTAATTTTGCTGATGTAATAATCAAGGAGTCGTTCTCTTGAATTGTCCTCAAGGCGATAATATGGATCCCACAGGATTGATACCACATCATAGGCAGTGGGACCAATCCGTGTGCCCTGATAGTCTAAGAGTCGAGGGATGCCTCCTTTTGTAATCATGATATTCTGTGATTGAAAGTCCCTGTGGATTATGGTCTTGGGAAAAGAGTCAACTTTCAGAGCCAGCCTGTGAAACTCATCATGCAGTGCTGGAAGATTTTTTATTTTGATATTTTTTATGCCTTCTATAAATCTTTCTAAAAAATAGCTTGTTTCCCACCGCAGATGATTGTAATCGAAAACCCTGCTTTGAAGAAGTGGGCATGCAAATATATGTTCGGTTGCAACTGTATGAAGTAAGACCAGAATATCAATTACCTTCTTATATATTCTTTCTATCTCTTCCTTTTCACGGGGGCATTTAAGCCAGCTATATAATGAGAGGTCTCCAAGATCTTCGAAGAATGCTCTCATATTTTCAGGTTCGGCATCGATCAATTCAGGTACAGGGGCAGAGTATTTTTGAAAAAAGGCTGTATATTCTATATGTCTTTGATAATCAGGATCATCTTTCTTGCATTGCATGAGCACTGCTGAGCGGCCATTTTTCTTAACTCTGTAGTATTTCCTATCAGATCCGCCTGTCCCAATAAGGATCGCATCGGTATCGCCTTTTAACCCCAGAATCGCTGACTCACTAAGGTCTATTTTAAAGCCCGGGCCGAGGATACAATTTTCAAACAACATCCCCCGCTGCCCACCTTTACTAAGGGAGGGTGAGAGAGGGGTATCTTTTTGGTCTTTTGTTTCAATATTAGCACCTGGGAGCATGATGCAATTTCTCAGAGAAGCACCTGCTAAAAATCCCCCACCCCCCTTTAGTAAAGGGAGGTTGGGGGGATTAGGCTGGGTTTCAATAACTACATAACCGTTCAACTCAATCTGTTTGCATCCTTCTATAGATGGATGGATATATACCATCTCACCATTCTTTCTGAACTCATTAATAACAGCTTTAGCATAAGATACAGGTGTGCCGATGTCAGTCCAGTAGTATCCACTTGCATCAAATGTCCCGATGCTATACCCTGATGCCACAGCATGTAACCATGTATCAACAACACTGGATGTGCCTTCAGGTAAGAATTTCAGGAACTCGGGAGCATAGACAGCTATGCCGGTAAAGGCTAACGATTTATGAGATGGGGAAGTAGGAGGGTTGGGGTGATGAAAGATTCCCCTGAGAAATCCTTTCTCATTCACGGCAAGGTTATTGAATTCAGGGTAATCATGAACAGCAAGGGTGACAAGATTTTCAGATGAGCGGTGGAATGCAACAAGTTTTTCTAAATCTATATCAGAGATGATGTCTGAATTATGTACAAGAAAGGTGGTGTTTTTCAAAAAGGCTTCAGCATTTTTTAAAGCACCGCCTGTTCCCAGAATAGGGTCTTCCGGAAAGAGTTGGATGCTTTTTCTAAATGCTGACTGGTTTATCCAGTTCTCTATAACCTCTTTTTTATAATGGAGGTTTATCCCAATCTTATCCGGAGACAAGGCTGATACTTTTTCAAGGATAGACTGTAAAACGGGCTTTCCTAAAATGGGGATAAGTGGCTTGGGGATGTTGTCTGTAATCGGCCGTAGCCTCTCACCAAGACCAGCAGCGAGGATAAAGATAGAAAGTTTCACATGCAAATACCTTAATAATGAATAATGTCATTCCTGCGAAAGCAGGAATCTATACCTTTATTTCTGGATTCCCGCTTTCGCAGGAATGACAGTTACTATTCTGTACTTTCTTAGTCATTCTGGCTTGTCCAGAATCCTTCTTAAAGAAAGATTCCCGACAAGCGGGGATGACAGTTAGATACAGTTTAATCATAAATAAATCGAGTATAATGTTAAGAAGAGATAATTTGTCTTCAAATTGCTATAACTATTTATAGATTAAAAATTGTTTCCTCAATGTTTTATTGAATTGCAGACACTGCTCTTGCCACCACTCTTCCATTCGTTCAAGGTCTTCCCCTCTTTCTATATCCTTCCTCAGCCTGTCTGTCCCTGCAAGGATATCAATTGGTGTCTTTACTGTTTCATACTCATATGGAGGCTGTTTCCATGTAAAATCTTCTGGACAGAGGTCATGAACAGCCTTGAGAATAGCAACTCCTGTCTTAAAAGGCTTAAAACTATCTCTATTAGTCACATGAATCTGTGCCCCTCCGCAGAGTTTCCCGGCATGTTTTTGAAAGGTTGGCTGGAAATACATTGGCCTGAAAACAACACCATCAAGTCTGGATTCTTCAAGATGCTTAACCAGCATATCAGGTTTTATAAACGGCGCACCGAATATCTCAAATGGTCTTGTTGTTCCTCTCCCCTCACTGAGATTTGTTCCTTCAAGGAGACACATCCCCGGATATACGATAGCTGTTTCCGGTGTCGGCATATTTGGAGAAGGCATTACCCATGGCAGCCCAGTTTTATCAAACCACATTTTTCTTTCCCATATCTGCATGGTAATCACATAAAAATCGAGATTGGGATAGAATTCATTCCATAAATAATTACCTATTTCTCCCACTGTCATGCCATGACGGATAGACAGAGGACGCTGTCCAACAAATGATGCGTAAGCCATATCTAATACAGGGCCTTCTGTCATATGTCCACCTATCGGATTTGGCCTGTCGAGTATCACTATTGATTTATTCATCTCCAGACATGCCTGCATGCAGAGTTCCATCGTCCATATAAATGTATAGTAACGTGAACCAACATCCTGAATATCTATCACCATCACATCTATATCCTTCAACATCACTGGTTCAGGTTTTCTGGTGTGACCATAAAGGCTGAATACAGGCAGTCCTGTCTGAGGGTCAAGAAATCCTTCCCATTCAATCATGTTGTCCTGTGTCTCTCCGCGGGTTCCGTGTTGTGGGCCAAAGAGTGCCTTCAATTCAAACTTTCCGGATTTCATAAACAGATTGACTGCATGGTTTAATCTCCGGTTTACAGAGGCTGGATGTACAAGGAGTCCTACGCGTGAGGCTTTTAGATTCTTGGGCCAGTTTATCTCAAAGAGGTCGAGACCTGTTTTAACTAAAGAAAAACTTTTAGCCACAGAGTTCACAGAGATATTTTAATAGAATTAATAAATCTTTTGTTTTTAAAGTAATTCTCTGTGTTCTCTGTGGCTTTCAATATGCATTTTGTAGAGTAACTAAGGAGCCCATGGGGAAGGGGCAGGCTTTTTAAAGCCATTCTTCGAGGCAAGGATATCAAGATGCACAGTTGTAATATCCTCTAAGGTCAAGTCAGGCTCATGATCAAGCTCGCGGGTATCAATGGTCTTGATGTATTGTTTACACTTATCACAGGTATCTATTCTGTAGGTTTTTTGTTCCTCGACAAAATAATAATGAAGTGATTCGTGCTCTTTGTTTTCACAGAAGGGACATTTGAGACGTTCACCAGGCCATTTAAAACCACAGAAGGAGCAGAGATAGAACCGCTGTCCTTCTCCTTTCAGCAAAGACATCTGTGGGTATGAACCACAAATAGGACAATATCCTTTGAGCCAATTCCTGAGGTCAACGTGACCCTTTAGCTTTTCAACATTGGCATGAATGGAAGGCTGGATACTTATGTGAATCAAAAAATTCAGGATCATTTTATTGACCCTCATCTCCTCAATAATTTTGTTTTGATAATCTGGATTAGAATGCTTTCTCAATAATTCGTCAAGATATAATTTCCCATCCTTGATAGCATGTTCAATTTTTTGAACATCTTCTCTTATCATACTGGTTGCTTCTTTTCCGATCTGGCAGAGGGATTGAAAGAGCTCAATCGAGGAGGCAAGGTCAAGGGGGAAGTCTTCCTTGTTGAGTAAGGGAAACCCTTCTTTCATTTGTAATGCCTTTAAATCCTCTTTTATTTTTAGTGGAATAATATTTATGGCAGGCCTCATCCTTTCCTGCTCTTCTACAACCTTTTCATAAAAATTGAGGATTTCCTCGTAAGCAGGTTTTCTTTTTTTGAGGAATGAAATCTGTTCCTTGAGTTTTTCTAATGATTTGCTCATAGTGATAATTATAAACACAAAAAGGTATTAAAGTAACCCTAAATTTATAGAGATCATTTTTGTCATTCCTGCGAAAGCAGGAATCCAGTTTTTCCAATGAAAATAGGAATACATTCCTTTTTCTGGATTCCCGTTTGCACGGGAATGACGATGTGCGAGAACTTTATTTGCTCCGTAGTTAATAAAAAAAGGCTTGTTTCGAGG
>JAGUWT010000098.1 GCA_020062205.1 Thermodesulfovibrionales bacterium | reverse complement strand
GCAAAGTCAGGATTTGTTATATTGAGCCCCAATGATTTCAACGTATCAAGTGTCTTTATATTCTCAGGGTCATTGAAGAAGTCAGATATTGAGTATGCAATCTTTTCACCCATCTGCCTTATCTCCATAATCCGTTCGGGTTTTACTCTATACATATCTTCAAATCTTTCAAAATTCTTTGCGAGGAGCCTTGCTGCATACTCACCCACATGGATTATGCCGAGGGCGTAGAGGAATCGGGCAAGGGTGGTATGCTTACTCTTCTTAATTGCATCTATAAGGTTCTGAACAGATTTTTCAGCAAATCGGGGAAGCTCGTGGAGGTCTTCTTTTTTCAATCTATACATATCCACAAAATGACTGATGAGTCCCCTTGAATAAAGGAGTTCCACGTTCTTTTCTCCGAGTCCTTCTATATCCATAGCACCCCTTGATGCAAAGTGCCTTATCCTTTCCTGAACCTGCGCTGCACAATTGAGGCCAACACACCTCACAGCTACTTCACCTTCTTCCCGCACTACCTTACTGCCACAGACAGGACACCTCTCTGGAATAGGGAAGGGCTTCTCTTTTCCAGTCCTCTTATCTTTTATTACTGTCACGACATGGGGGATAACATCTCCAGCCCTTTCTACAACAACGGTATCGCCTACCATTATATCCTTCCTCTCCATCTCATCCCAGTTATGTAATGTAGAACGGGAGACGGTAACACCACCGATCCTTACAGGTTCAAAAATGGCAACAGGGGTTATGACGCCTGTCCTTCCGATACTTAGGAGGATCTCCTTTATCCTGGTGGTGCCCTGATGGGCAGGGAATTTGTATGCAATAGCCCATCGCGGCTCTCTTGTCTTTATACCAAGAAGTCTTTGTAAATCAAAGTCATTAACCTTTATGACAGATCCATCTGTCTCGAAGGGAAATGTCCTCCGTTTTTCCTCAAGCTCTCCAATTATATTTATGATCTTTTGAATTCCTTTTTCACGCTTAACTACTGCAGGGATGGGAAATCTTGCCTTCTCAAGCCACTTGATGAATTCCCACTGACTCTTGAATTCTATACCCATGACTGCACCTATCCCATAACATGCAAGATGAAGTTTACGTGTTGCTGTAATCGAAGGATCAAGCTGCCTCACTGAGCCGGCAGCAGCATTCCTCGGATTTGCAAAGAATAGCTCACCTTTCTTCTCCC
This sequence comes from Thermodesulfovibrionales bacterium, assembly GCA_020062205.1. Taxonomy (GTDB): domain Bacteria; phylum Nitrospirota; class Thermodesulfovibrionia; order Thermodesulfovibrionales; family SM23-35; genus VGWY01. Next base: position 1,363 of record JAGUWT010000098.1, on the reverse strand, counting down.
GCTCTTTGTTCAAAGCCTCAAACTCATCAATATCCATATAAATCTCACCACGAATATCAATCTCATCAGGTATTTCTCCAACATCTTCTATCTTCAAGGGAACAGACTTGATTGTTCTGATGTTCTGAGTAACATCCTCCCCTTCATAGCCATCACCTCTTGTGGATGCCCCGTAAAGAAGTCCATCCCTGTATGTAAGTTCAATTGCAAGGCCGTCATACTTTGGCTCAACGGTATATTCTATTTCCTCTCCAGATTTGAGAAACCTCTTTACCCTTGTGTCAAACTCCCTTACCTCATCATGTGAAAATGCGTTATCAAGTGACAGCATGGGTTCGGTATGCCTTACCTTTTCGAATTTATCGAGAGGAGAAGCTCCGACTCGCTGGGTTGGAGAGTCAGGAAGGATATAATGGTACTTCTCTTCAAGTTCCTTCAGGTGAAGATAGAGTCTGTCATACTCCTCATCTGAAATAACAGGTGAGTCAAGCACGTAGTAGCGATAGCAATGATAGGTAAGCTCTTTAACAAGTTTCTCTATCCCTTGCTTGATATCCTTTGGAATCTTATCTGTCATTCTTCCTTATTCTGTCATTCTGGCTTGTCCAGAATCCCTCTTAACATAATTCGTCATTCCGACTTGTTCGGAATCATTCTTTTTCTGAAAGATTCCCGACAAGCGGGAATGACATTCAAGCTGTCTTACGTATGAAGATATAGTAATAACAATGTTTCAAAATTTCTCTTTGCCCTCTGTGTTCTCTGTGGTTAATTAAGTCTTTGCATTATATATTTTTTTCTATCACTTCAATGAGAAATTTAAGTGCTAATAAGGATGCCTTCCCTTTGTTTTCCTCTCTATCTCCTGTTAACCTCAACTCTCTTGAAAAAGTCTGTCCCTCTGTGCTTACTGCTATATAAACAAGCCCCTTGTCTTTGCCCTCAAGTACATCAGGCCCAAGGTTGCCTGTAGTAGAAATGGAGTAGTCTGTCTTTGTAAGAGACCTTACCTTTTCAGCCATCTCTCTTGCAGTTTCCTCACTAACTACTCCATATTGGGATATGATTTCAGAAGAGACACCGAGAATACCTTTTTTAGATTCGATGGAGTAAGACACAACTCCTGCCTCAAAAAAATTACTTGCCCCTGCAAGACTTGTAATATAGTGACTTATGAGCCCTCCTGTACATGATTCAGCTACTGAAAGGGTTAAGCCCTTTTTCTTGAAAAGTTCATGCGCCTTTTGGATGACCTCTGAAGTCTCTTTATCCATATGAATTTTTTAACAGCTTGTTAAATCTTTTCGCAGGCTAAAGCCTGCGGCTACAAAATATAACACATTAATAATCAATGATGTAGTCG
>JAGUWT010000105.1 GCA_020062205.1 Thermodesulfovibrionales bacterium | reverse complement strand
GAGGAACTATCATGTCAGGACATTCCAAATGGGCACAAATAAAACACAAAAAAGCCCATGTTGATGCAAAAAAGGGGAAGGCATTTACCAAGATCGTTAAAGAGATCGCTGTTGCTGCAAGGCTTGGCGGCGGAGACCCTTCTGGAAATCCGAGATTGAGAACTGCAATAGAAAAAGCAAAAGAGGTAAATATGCCCTCTGAAAATGTAAAGAGGGCGATTATGAAAGGCACAGGCGAACTTCCAGGTATGACTTACGAGGAATTCATATATGAAGGGTATGGTCCTGCAGGAGTTGCCATCCTGTTAGATGTCCTTACAGATAACAAGAACAGGACACTCTCTGAAGTGAGACACATCATGGCAAAGAGTGGCGGTAGTTTAGGCGAGGCTGGTTGTGTAGCCTGGATGTTTGCAAAGAAGGGATACATCCTTGTTGATAAAACAAAGATTGATGAAGATACCCTCATGTTAATAGCACTCGATGCAGGGGCAGAGGATATGAAGAATGACCCGAAAGAAGATACCTATGAGATTATCACAGCCCCAGAGGATATGGGCAAGGTGAAGACTGCCCTCGATTCATCCGGAATTCCTTTTTCGCTCGCAGAAATCACGATGCTTCCAAAAAGTTATGTTGCCCTCGATCAGAAATCAGGGGAGCAGATGTTGAGAATGATAGAAGCACTTGAAGACCATGATGATGTGCAAAATGTTTATACAAACAGTGATATTCCAGATGAGGTGATAGCAAAGGTGGGCAGGTGATATGGCAATTTCTATCCGAACTACCTTAAAGAGGAAATTTTTTGCAGGACTCCTGATATCAATCCCTGTTATAGTAACCTTCCTTGTCATAGAATGGTTTTTTAAATTTGTTGATGGTCTTCTCGAACCGCTTTATTACAATATCCTCGGGTATCATGTCCGCGGCCTCGGTTTCATCTCAACAATTGTGCTCATCTTTTTCGTTGGTCTTATCTCGACAAATGTCTTTGGGAGAAAGGTTATTGCATATTTTGAAAAGATAATGCTCAGCATACCGGTCTTCAAAGGCATATATACAGCTCTGAAACAGCTTGTTGATGCCTTCTCACCTGAGAGTAAGAGCTCATCTTTTAAGAAATTTGTTATTGTTGAATACCCACGCACTGGTGTTTTTGCATTCGGATTCCTTACCAAAGAGTGCACCCTTACGACAGAGAATAAAAATCATGAATCCAATCTGAAAGCTGTCTATATTCCCACAAATAATCTTTACCTTGGTGAAATAGTTCTATTCAGGGAAAATGACGTCTTTTACACAGACATCCCCATAGATGAGGGGATAAAGATGATCCTTTCAGGAGGTATCGCAATCCCTCCCACAATATACGGGATAAAGAAATGAACCTTGCATCTGTTGTTCTGGCAGCAGGCCAGGGAAAGAGGATGAACTCTTCTTTGCCAAAGGTTCTCCATAAGCTGAATGGACATACAATGCTCGAGCATGTCCTGAAAACCCTCCATACCCTGAAGCTCCAAAAGATCGTTGTGGTTGTTGGAAAACATTTTCAGGAAATAAAAGAATCTCTGAAGGCCCATCAGGCAATCTCTTTTGCACATCAGAAGGAGGCAAAGGGAACAGGAGATGCACTGTTAAAGACAAAAAAGGCCATCAAAGGATTCCATGGAACCATTCTGATTGTGAATGGTGATTCACCTCTCATTACCAGGGATACCCTTCAAAATTTGCTAACACTCCACAGGAAGAAAAAGGATATTATTTCCTTAGTTTCATTTATTGCTACTGAGCCTGGATCGTACGGCAGGGTTATAAGGGATGCGACAGGTGATATTGTATCTATCATTGAGAACAGGGATGCAACAGAATCTCAGAAGAAGATCAAGGAGGTGAACAGTGGCATCTATGCAATAGAATCAGATGCACTTCACCTCTTAAAAAAGATACCGCTCAATAAATCAAAAGGTGAATACTATTTAACAGATATAATCGGTATTGCGAAGGATAAAGGGATAAAGGTAGGGGCCTACTGCATCGGTTCAGAGGATGAACTGATGGGGATCAATACTCAGGAGGAACTTGAACTGGCAAAAAGATTTATGAAAGATCGAATCGTGAAAGAATGGGGGAAAAGAAGAGTAAGCTTTGTCGATACATCCTCAGTATTTATATCATCTGATGTGGAAATAGGTAAGGATACAAAAATTTATCCGAATGTGCATCTTGAAGGGAATACAAAGATAGGCAAAGGATGCATAATCTATCCGAATGTTCGCATTCAGAACAGCATCATAGAAGATAGAGCTGTTATCAAGGACTCAACACTTATTGAAGATTCTCTTGTAAAGGAGAAAGCCTCAGTAGGACCATTTGCTCACATCAGGCCGGGTTCTCAGATTGGTGCAGGAGCAAAGATAGGAAATTTCGTGGAGGTGAAAAAATCTGTCATTGGCTCAGGCACAAAGGCATCCCATCTTTCTTATCTCGGAGATGCAAAAATAGGAAAGGATGTGAATATCGGTGCAGGGACAATAACCTGTAACTACGATGGTTATCATAAGCATATTACTGTGATAGGGGATAAAGTATTCATTGGAAGTGATACACAGCTTGTTGCGCCGGTCAAGATAGGTAAGGGCGCATATGTCGGCGCAGGTTCCACCATCACAAAGGATGTCCCTTCCATGGCCCTTGCCTTAAGCAGAGGGCACCAGCAGAATATCAAAGGCTGGGCTCTGAAAAAAAAGTTAAAAGGTAAAAGTGAAAAGTTAAAAGTAAAAAAAAAGCTGATATGGTAATTCAAGGTTGCCGTAAACAGTTGTAATTTGTTAAGCTATATATAACCTCAATGAATATCTCAAGAGAAACTTTCATGGACGGGTTAAACCCACAGCAAAAGGAAGCTCTTCTCTATACAGAAGGCCCTTTACTCATATTGGCAGGTGCAGGAAGCGGTAAGACAAAGGTCATTACCCATAAATTTTCCTACCTTACCAAGGCAAAAAAACTTTCCCATGGTTCGATATTAACCGTCACATTTACCAACAAGGCAGCTGATGAGATGAGGGAGAGGATCGTTGCCCTTCTTGGCAACAATACCAATGGCTCATGGATTGGAACATTCCATTCACAGTGTAACAGAATCCTCCGGAATGAGATAAAAGCACTTGGCTACAACAACAACTTTTCCATATATGATGATGATGATGAGTGCAATCTTGTGAGACACATATTGAAAGAATTCAAGATTCATGAAGCACTGTATAAGGGCGTCGCTTCAAGGATTAGTTTTCTCAAGAGTTCCCTCGTAGGACCTGAGGAGTTTCTTTCATCCGGGGACGGTTTTGGCTTTGATGAAAAACTGGCAAAGATTTATGTACGGTATCAGGATGAGCTCAGAAGGTGTAATGCCCTTGATTTTGATGATTTGATTATGTTGACAGTAAAACTTTTCGAGAAGAATCCAAGGCTCCTCGAAAAATACCAGGGTATGTTTCCTTACATCCTTGTGGATGAGTTTCAGGACACAAACTATGCTCAATATTATCTCATCAAACTCCTCGCTTCTGCCCACAAAAAAATATGTGTCGTGGGAGACGATGACCAGAGTATCTATAAATTCAGAGGTGCAAATGTAAAGAATATCTTGAGTTTTGAGAATGATTTCCCCGGTACAAAGATTATTAAGCTTGAACAGAATTATCGTTCTACCCAGAATATCCTTACTGTTTCGGGAGCGGTGATTTCACTGAATTCTGCGAGAAAACACAAGCAGCTATGGACAGCGAGAGGCTGTGGAGAGAAGGTATACTACTGCTGGTTTCATACCTATGAAGAAGAGGCGAAATACATTGCAAAAGTTATCAAGGAGCTTTATCTCAAGGGAAGATACAATTACAGGGATTTTGCAATCTTCTACCGAATCAATCTGCAGTCAAGGGCTATCGAAGATGCCCTGCGGGACGAAGGTCTCCCCTATCGTGTTTTAGGAAGTGTAAGCTTCTATCACAGGAAGGAGATCAAGGATGTAGTAGCATACATACGGTTATCACTCAATCATGGAGATAATGTAAGCCTCAGGAGGATTATCAACAATCCACCACGGGGCATAGGTGCAGCGACCCTTTCCAGAATAGAACAAGAAGCCAAGAAAAAATCCATATCCCTCTATGACACGATTAAGGTAACCCTCCGTGCTGATGGTTTTCCATCTGCTTTAAAAGAGAAAATTACTGATTTTGTCAAGATGATTGATGCCTTTTCATCTGCAAAGTACAGTTCTGCATCAGAGATGTTAAGGAGCATATTCGAAAAATCAGGTTATGCAGAAACCCTTGAAGAGGAGCGTGCAAAGCATGTCGAGGAACTGATCTCTTCTGCTGAGGGGAAATCAATCAAGGACTTCATTGACAGGATATCGCTTGTTACACATATGGATGAGATAACTGAAGGGGAATATATTTCTCTTATGACATTACATAGTGCAAAAGGGCTTGAATTCCCTGTTGTATTCATCATAGGACTTGAAGAAGGGATACTCCCCTACTATAAAGCCATGGAAAGCGAAGATGAAATTTCTGAAGAACGCAGGTTGCTCTATGTGGGCATGACAAGGGCAAAAGATGTCCTTTGGTTGACATGTGCCCGCAAGAGGAAACTATACACAAAGACACAATACCAGGAGCCGTCAAGGTTTCTGAAGGATATCCCAATGCATTGCTGTCATCGTATAGAAAAGATTCCAGCTCATCACACAATAGAACTTGCATTTTTAGAGAAAAAGCTTGTCCCCAAACGCCCCCCCTTCACCCTTTATTCTGCCGGATGCCGCGTAAAACATCCATGCTGGGGCGTAGGTATAGTACGTGACTGTTGTGGTGAAGGCGACGATCAGAAGATAACGGTTAACTTTCCGAATATTGGTTTAAAGAGACTTGCAGTAAAGTTCGCAAATCTTCAAAGGATCTAAATCGTTTCGATGGAGTTCTCAAAAAAAGAAGTCGAACATATCGCATTCCTTGCAAGGCTTTCTCTTTCTGAAGAAGAAAAGGAGTTATTCGGCTCACAGTTAAGCAGTATACTCCGTTACATGGAAAAACTGAATGAGCTTGATACAAGAGGCATTGAGCCAACATCCCATGTGCTTTCATTAAGCAATGTCATGCGAGACGACATACCGAGATCCTCTCTCCCCAAGGAGGAAGCTCTCATGAACGCCCCCGACCATACAGATAAATTTTACAGAGTTCCAAAGATCTTAGAGTAGGAATTTTTTCTGAGTGCGTTGCACTCCATGGTCTTTTAAAGCTTATGTGAAAACGTCAGCTTTTATCAAAATCTATCTACATTTTAGTCTCTGGCAGTCTTCATGTGGTATATAATATTTCTTTCCATGCTATATAGATTTTACAATCTACATGACGTAAAAAAATGGATATAGCAAAGCATGTCCAAAATTTCATCCCGGAGATAGATTCTCCTGAAAAGATTTATAAGCTTTTTCGGGAGCTTGGATATCATAAAGATAAAGTTCTCGATCCCACATATAAGAGGAAAATAGAGGAATTCGAGTTTGCCAAAGAAGAAAGAGAGAAGGTTAAAGACATATACACCGTTTTTAATTATGACGGCAAGCTTACCTGCACTTATATAAGCAGGGAGATGACAGAGTTTGAGCTCAAGAAGAAGATCATAGGAAACTCACTTTATGGTGTTGATGTCATGCCCTGGGCTGTCCACTCTGCTGAATTGAGGCTCTGGTTGCAGCTTATCATTGAAGAGGATATGCCGTATGAACAGAGAAAACTTTTTCCACTTCTTCCCAATCTTAACTTAAGGCTTCGGGTAGGTGATTCACTGGTACAGGAGGTCGGAGGAATAAGCCTCCATGTGCGCGACAGCAAGCTTTCTCAGAATCTGAAAAGAAAACTCACGGCTCTGAAGTCGGAGAAGGAGAAATACTACAATAATGACCCGACCACAAAATTTAAGACCGATAAATCCCTTCTTCAGAAAGAACTAAGGATTTTTGGTGAAATATTAGATGACAAGATTGTGACTCTGCAAAAAGAGATTCAGACATTGGAAATTAAGAATTTATTTCACCAGTTTGCAAGCAGAAAGACAGAATCAATTTATACCGAGCTCGGCCTCAACCCTTCCCGTCCCATCCGTGAGCAAACGCCTGAACCCCTGCCTGATCGCAAAGCCCTCGACGATATCGTCTTCGACATCCTCGGCCT
>JAGUWT010000284.1 GCA_020062205.1 Thermodesulfovibrionales bacterium | reverse complement strand
TTTATTGTCCTCACTCAATGAGTGCACAGAGAAATTTCTTTTTCTCTTATATTTATCAGTGCCTTTCTCTGTGTCCTCTGTGGTGAATCGCCTTTTTTATGCCTTAATTAGCTATGAGAGATATTTTTTGAGAAGCGGTAAGAATTCCTTTAAAAATTTCTCTCCCAAAACCTCTGCATTCTCCACCGGAAAATCGGTTGTAACAGACACTGATAACCTCACAAGGGCTGCATTGCTTTTTCGGTACAACAATAAATTTACAACGTTGAGCAGTCTGAGCTGATATTCATCTAAAACGATCTTACCATCAACAATATAACAGTAATAGACCAGTTCTTTTTCTTGTCCTTTTTCGTTGAGAAATTCTTTCACACTCACAAAAGCGTCTGTCCCTAATGAAAGAGGTTTTGTTTTGATCCAGTAATATTCCCATCCTTCAGCTGTATACCGTGGAGGAGTGACCCTCTTTTGTTCATTCTGACTTTCCCAGTATCCAACAAAAACACGTATTGGTTTATCACTTCCCCTTTGGTTATAAATCCGGAAAATCCATTGATCTGCTGATGAGTCGAGGTAGTTTCTATCAGAGGGATGTTCATTTATGCCGATAAATTCACCGAATTCTCTTGGGATACCATCAATCGCCTGTGGCAAGGGAACCCTTACTTCGTGACTATAACCCTTAATGGAGATGCTTGCGAGAATCAAGATTGCGCATGCAATGAGATAATAGATATCGTCCTTCTTCATGGTGATTTCCTCTTACTCAAGGCAAGATCTACCTTTCGAATAAGACCGCTTATAAGAATAAGCAAGAATATGGTGAGAAGGAAGTTGACAGTACCATGAAATTGATGGATAACATTTCCCAGAATCTTTCCACCATAAAAATAAGCAAGTCCAACAGTTATGATAAGTCTGAACATATTACTTAAAATGGCAATAGGGATAGACAGAAAAACGAGGGCTAACCTGCTTATCAAATTTCTCTGTGTAAAGTATGCGTAGAGAACAGACAATGCTGTTATGGCAACGAGTGATAGTATTCCGGTGCAAAGGTCAGCTACCACAAGACTTATATTGGGTAGTTCTAAATTGACACCTTCTCGCCATATTGGTATGCCGGAAAATTTAAGAATAGTGTATGTAACTTTTGCACTAACAAGCCTGAGACTGACTGCTATGGTTTTTATGATGACATAGGGCAGCGGGATCATAAAAATGAGGTATCCTAATGGAAACAGCAGTATCTTAACTATCCTGCTCCCGCAGAGAAGGTATATGAGTCCCAAAATGGTTATGATGAAAGAAAATCGTCGTGTATAAGGTTCAAATGCAACATGCCCAAGCATCAATAAGGCAATTCCCAGTAAAAGTATGAAAATCCCTTTCAAATCAGGCATAACAGGTGATTTACGGAAGGTTTCTCTCTTGGTCCATATGATATAACCAGATATGAGGGGTATGAGGAAACCGTGTGAGTATTCTTTTTTATCTGCCCAATCACTCACCATGACACTAAGCTCAGGAAAATATAAAACAAACACCAAGAGTGATAGGAAAACAAATTTATAATAGGGAAGAGCTTTTGTCGTTGGCATTTATATATTCTCCTGGCACATCTCTTTATTAACTACGTTATTCATATTTTAAATCCAGCGATAAAACTTGTCATTGCGAGTGAAGTTGCGAGGCGAAGCCGAAGCAAACCGGAGCAGGATTCCTCACTTCGTTCGGAACAAGCTCCGCAATCTCGTTGTTTTCGATGAGATTGCCACGCACCCTTCGGGTGCTCGCAATGACAGGTATATCAAGTTTTATGCTGTTTACCTATGGATTTGGGCATATGGCTGTTGTACATGTGACTCAACATATCGATATTTTCCAGATTTCTCGTGAGAGATTTTATCTACATAATGAATGGTAATGTTTACATCTGCGCCCAGTCTCTTTGAAAAACCCTTTTTTATTCCCAAGGCATGTTTCTCTGAAAATTTCTCATTGACTGAGAGAAAGAGGTTAATCTTGTCGTAGTCTTCCTGAACTATTTTGAACTCCTCAATCCCTTCTGTATCTCTAACTACATATATAAGTGAAAGCCCATGCATTATCTTACCTTTAGGAGTAACGATAAAGTCAGTACCCCTTCCTTCAATTGCTTTCAAAACGCTCAGTCCTCTCCCGCATGGACACGTTTCATCAGATAGCGCTCCGATGTCACCGGTTTTATACCTGATAAAGGGGAAATCATGAGATTCAAGATGGGTTATGACAATCTCTCCTGTCTCTCCTGGTTGCAAAATATTTCCGGTGCTGACAACAATTTCTACCATAATGTTCTCATCGGTGATATGCATTCTCCCTTCAGGACATTCATGGGCAATGAACCCAGAATCTCTTCCTCCATAGCCATTGGCAACAGGTGCTGAAAATACCTCGGAAATAAACTCTCGTTGATCATCATAGAGCCTTTCAGCAGTACAAAAAACTACCTTTACACCTATGTCATCGAGCCTGATATTTTTTTTCCGTGCATATTTACACAGCACGTGTATTGAACTTGGATAACCGAATACATGGAGTGGCTTAAATTCTCTCATAAAATTTAGATATTCAAACATTGTCTCCTCTGTCATATCAAAGGCGGAGAGGAGCCTTGTCCTGAAGAGCCAGTCCCTGAACGTCCGTATTCTATCCTGCTTTGTAAATTCAACTGGTGATCCCCAGATAACCACTTCTTTGTCACCGATATCAACGCCCCACCACTTCGTAGCTCTTATCTTTGCAGCTACATCTGCACTAATGCGCCTTTTACCAAGATAGAATATCAATGGTTCTCCCGTAGAACCGCCTGTATTGGATCGAACGAGTCCATTCGCCTTTTCTGAACACATCCTCTTGAAATTGTTTCGGATATCGTTTTTCCTCAGGTAAGGGAATTGGACACCATCTGATTGTGATGCCAACAAATCTCTGTAGAAAGGGACATTTTCCTGAACAAATGCAACAATGGCTTTATATTTTTGTCTCTGTAATTGTCTTAATTCTTCGGTCGTAAGCCATTGCGTTCTTTCAAGGTCTTTAAGCATTTTGAGCGTCATGTGTCCTTTGAGATATTCATGGAAGGGCAACAGGATATTTCTGATGAGAGGTTTCATAGAAGCCTATTTCCTGCCTGCAAAATAAATTTCAGAGAGTGTCCTTACTGAAGAACTCTTCTTTATCAGTAGATAAACTAAGTATCTGATATGAAAACCTTTTTCCAACGAAACCCATGCCATTATGGCGTAAACACCTTAGCTGAAACATAGGATTTATCAGGATTAATGATATCTTTGATATTATTGAGCAAATCATGAATCCGCTCGTCCCATGTATTTGATCGTGCATAGTGGACAATCTTTTCTCTACCCCAGTCTTTCTTCAAGGCTTTCAATATCATATCAATCATCTCTTGTCTGTCTTCTAAATTGAAAAGTAATCCATAATCCTCAGATATAACCACCTCTTCATTACCGCCAACACGTGTTGTAACAACAGGAAGTCCACAGGCCATTGCCTCTAAAAAAACATTTGCCCATCCCTCATTGCTTGTTGCGAGGCAGAAGATATCTGATGCACTGAGCCATTTGTAGAGAACATCATGGGGCTGAGGTCCTGCGAATAAGACATCATTTTCAAGATTTAAATCCTTGACCATCTTGCGTAATACCGGCTCATAGTTACCTTCAACAGAGGCTCCTCCAACGATCACATACATTATTTCTGGTATGGTTTTTTTAATCTCAGGGAGGACAGAGATAATCCTATGAAATCCCTTTCTTTCAACAAGTCCGCCCGCTGAGATGATAATCTTTTTATATTCTAAGAGCCCAAGTTCTTTCCGGGCCTTTTGCTTCTCAACAGGCTTAAACTTTTCAATATCAACTCCATTCGGGACGACTACTACCCTTTTTTCAGGGATGCCAAGCTCTGTAACAGCCTTTTTCAGATCATTGCAGACCGTAAAGACTTTTACGGCCTTGCCCAAGGCATATTGAATCTGAGGTTTAATAAGGGGATACTTTAATAGTTTTCGTATAGTTCCCCTTTCTGTAATAATGACAGGCCTTCTTATTACCTTGCCAAGAAGTACCGCCCCAAATCCCTCAGGATAAATAAAGTGTGCATCAATAATATCAAACTTAAAGCTTTTTCTTAAGTTTATTGTTGTAAGTATAGATGATATAAAGAAAAAGATTCCATCAAGAAATTTACAAAGTTTCGGGATATTGAAGAAGCGCGGATGGTATACCTCTATCCCATCCTGAATCTCCAAAAAAGGAACCTTTGGTCTATAACCCTTCTTGATATACCGCACAAAAGGAAACCATGGAACAGGAGCTACGACCTTTATCTCACAGTGTTTTGCAACCTGAAACATCCTTTCTCTCACAAAGATGCCGAGGGTGTGCTGTTTTGAATTAGGAAAGATGGTTGTAATAACGAGGATTTTCACACCTACATCCAATTCCTGCACCAGTATTCAAAAAAGAGCAATGCCCACAAAGGGGCACTCAGGTCTCTTCCCCTTTTTTGATGTATTTCTAACATAGTCTGGATATAACAGTCCCTATTTTAAGCGGACAGTAGTGATTACTGTTAAAAGAAGAACCTTTCGAGTTTATAAATTGGGCTCCATTGCCAGAATTTTGGGGTCCATGTTTTACCCTCAACAGCAACAGTGGCTGCATAATCAGGGTCAACTGCCAGGTCTTCCAGTTTCCAGAGTGATGGTTCGTGGGAATCTTCTTCACTGCTCATCAAAATAGTAAGCTCTCCAAGATGTAATAAAACTTCAAACCCATTCAGTTGGGCTAATCCCACTCCTTTTGCCTTTAGATACGCCTCCTTGCGAGTCCAAATCGTAAAAAATGCCTTCTTCTGTGCATCTGAGGATAATTCCCTGATAACAGCAGCTTCTCGCTGAGAAAACCAATGTTCTGCAATTCCCAAGACATCCAAATCGGTACGAATATTTTCAATGTCTATTCCAACCTCTCGATCACAAACTATTACATATAAAGCTATATTTTGAGAGTGGGACAAATTGAAATTGACTCTATGTGTCTTCAGCACATCGGATAAGGCAGGCTTGTCATGTGTTCCATAGTTGAATCGAATTTGTTCAGGTTCAAGACACAGGTATTTAGCAAGGATTATTCTCAGTATGGCTCGAACTATAATATACCGCCATTGATCTATTTTAAAATAGAATCCTTCAGCCTTAGTACGTTCTTCGTTAGAAAGTATCCCTTTAAGATATTGGATATTAGAGAATTCTGAATTTATGTATAACCGCCAGATGTGAACCTCGTCATTAGCAAGGATTAGTTGCTCTGGTGGAGTCAGCCATTGCAACTCAGGTGTATCCTGTAAGGTATTTTTAAACTGTCTTTTCATTAGCATCTATCCCAGCAAGATGGGTTTCGAGTTGTTTGGCCATGACCTGTACAATAGGTTCTTTAACCATTTCTCCGTGCTTACCAGGAATCACATGAACATCCACTCCCTCCATTGCGAGCTTACCCCAGCCCAACAGGGGATCACTGGAATACTTGTATTTACTTGGCCGAAACAGGGTAATACGCCCCGAGTAAGGCTTGGCTTTATAGCTCCACAAAGCCCAACGGTGGGCTTCGCTAGCCTTTTGGAAAACACGAAGATGCGGCATACCAAATGCCCGCAAAAACATGTGGTACAAACGTTCCTGCACAAGCCTCACATTCTTTAACCGGAGAAAATCTAACAATACTCGAATAAAAAGACGCAAATGAAAGCCCGGAGCCAGACTGTCTAATAATGCTAACAATGCCATTTCTTCACCCTGTGCATGAAGCTGCTGGGCCATTTCGAAAGCTATCACACCACCACTGCAGAAGCCGGCGATAGAATATGGACCTTCTGGTTGAACCTGTCTCATGAGTTGGATGCAGTGTGATGCCATCGTTTCAATCGTTGTGTGAGGATGATGTTTACCATCAACATACTGAGGTGGTATTGCATAAAGAGGTTGTTTTTGGTTTAGGTAGCTGGCTAATTTATCGTAATAAAAAAAGTACCCTCCAGCGATATGAGTGCAGAATAATGATCTTCGTGAACCATCGGGCTTGATCGGTATAGCAGAGGACCAGAGAGTGGAGCCTTCCTCCCTTCGAAGAGCAACAGCCATATCTTCTATGGTTGATCCATTGTGCCAGAGGATATCCAAAGGCAGCCTCTTGCCAAAAAAATGTTCAATTTTATCTATCAGACGAACGGCCTGAAGGGAGTTGCCGCCTAATTCGAAAAAGTTATTCCTTATCCCTATCTTGTGTATGTCTAAAATATCCTCCCAAATCCTCATCAGATGAACCTCAATAGCATCCTGTGGTGCCACAAAACACTCCTTTCGGTTACTGGGCTTATGGCTTGGCGGTGGTAACTCTTTGCGGTTTATTTTGTTATTCGGCGTTAACGGCAAAGCTTCCAAAAATACAAAAGCAGAGGGAATCATATAGTCTGGTAGCTTTTCTTTCAAGAAATGCCTCATCTCCCGTGCCGAGATAACTCCTTCGCGAACAGGGACAATGTAGGCTACTAGGCTTTTGCTGCCGGGTACATCTTCACGGGTAATTACCGCTACTTGACGAACAGCGGGATGTTGTCCTAACACTGACTCAATCTCTCCCAGCTCGATCCGGAAGCCACGGATCTTCACCTGATGGTCAAGACGACCGATGAACTCAATATTACCGTCTGGCAGGTAACGTGCCAGATCCCCTGTCTTGTACAGGTGTGCACCCGGGTCATCATTGAACAGATTGGGGATAAACTTTTCGGCTGTTAATTCGGGCTGATTGAGATAGCCTCGGGCAAGACCATCTCCTCCAATGTAAATTTCACCTGGAACCCCAACGGGCACCGGCTGCAGATATGAATTAAGCAGGTAGACTTGTGTATTGGAAATGGGACGCCCTATAGGGATTGATAGCGCGGTTTTATCAAGTTGACGAGGAATAGTATAACAACAGGTAAATGTCGTGCCCTCAGTGGGACCATAGCCGTTGATGATCTGTATGGTGTGTAAAACCTCAAGGGCTTTGAGAACATGCGAAACTGAAAGCGCATCTCCACCAACAAGCAACTGCCGGATGCCATCTAATATCCGTGGTGCCTCATCTATATATCACGTTGAATAGTGCAGCTGTTAACCAGAGGGTGGTAATGCCATATTTTTGTATCGCCATGCCTATTTCTTCTAAACTAGGTATTCTTCCCGGCAAGAGAACACATTGGGCACCATGAAGCAATGCTCCCCAAATCTCAAAGGTAGAAGCATCAAAGGTGATTGCAGACATATGCAAAAATCTCTGTGTCGCATCAAGCTTGACGTAATCCGTGCCGAATAATAAACGAACAATACCACGGTGGAGAACTTCCACTCCTTTTGGCTTGCCGGTTGAACCTGAAGTATAAATTATACAGGCTAGGTTTTCCGCCTTAGTTCTCCTGGGTGGATTTTGGTCGCTTTCTCCTGCTATATGTCCCCACTCTTCATCAAGACACACTACCCTAGCCATATGCTTTGGCAATCTCTGAATCAGCTGCTTTTGGGTCAACAACACTGGCACCTGAGCATCTGCCAGCATGAACGATAGCCTTTCTTTAGGGTACAAGGGGTCAAGAGGCACGTATGCACCACCTGCTTTGAGTATGCCTAAAAGTCCTATTACCATTTCCAGGGAGCGTTCCATACAAATAGCAACCCGCACTTCCGGTGAAACGTCTAAGTACCTCAGGTAGTGCGATAGCTGGTTTGCTCTCTGATTCAAATCCCGATAAGTAAGTCGATGGTCTCCAAATATAACTGCTACGGTGTCGGGTGTCTGTTCTACCTGTGCCTCAAACAGTTCAGGGATAGTTGCATCCCTGGGGTAGTCCGTTTTGGTATTATTCCATTCAACAAGGAGTTGGCGCTGTTGTGCTGCGGTTAACAACGGGATGTCTGAAAGTCGCGCCTGTGGATTGGCAAGCATGCCCTCCAGCAAGGTTTGTAAATGGTCAAGCATCTGGGCAATGGTAGAAGCATTAAAACGAGGGGTATGGTACATGAGCCGCAATATTAATTCTGAACCTGGTATTGCTACCAGGGTAAGTGGATAATTAGTCCTTTCCACTGTTCGTACATTCTCTATCTTTAAGTTTCCATGCCTCGCTACTAACATATCGTCCACCGGGTAATTCTGGAAAAGCAATATACTCTCGAACAGAGGAACACCGCTTGGAATTTCACTCCACTCTTTTACCTTTACCAAAGGACTATATTCATACTGTCTCATCTCAACTTGCTGGTTTTGAAGCTTCTTCAACCAAAGAAATAGTGTCTCCTTGTCATGTATCTGTACCCGTGCTGGTAAGGTATTGATAAATAGTCCTACCATGGACTCGACTCCTTCCAGAGCAGGTGGACGACCAGACACAACGACCCCAAAGACTACTTCCTTCTCACCACTATAGTGACTTAGCAACAGGGCCCACGAACCCTGAATCAGGGTATTAAGAGTGAGATGATGACGCTGTGCAAAGGACTGCAACGCTGCCGTAGTGGCTGCAGATAACTTAATTTCTCCTTCACTAAAACCATCAACATGGCATGATAAACCATTACGCTCTGCAATCATTCCTAAAGGTGTCGGTGCTGTAAACCCTTTCAGTATCTGCCGCCAGAAACCCTCAGCCTGGGACAGATCCTGCTGATGAAGCCATGTAATATAATCCATATAGGGATGGTTTGAATCCATTTTGTACTCACTCCCATAACAGAGTGCCTGATAGAAGTCAAAAACTTCCCTGATTAGTAAAGACACAGACCAAGCATCAAGTAATGCGTGATGGAAACTTAAAATAAATTGATAGACGTCTTTGGTTAATCGGATTATGGCAAGACGCAGTGGTGGACTCTTTGTAAGGTCGAAGCCCTTTTCGCGGTCCATCTTGAGGAAAGACTCTATTTGCTCTTTCTGATCGGTTGCTCCCAGATCAGGCCAATCATGTTCTTCGATTAATAAATTTACTACCTTGTGAATGGCCTGAAGTGGCTGTTTGTGCCCTTTTGGGATAAATACAGTCCGCAGGGCGGTATGTCGCTTTGATACATGCATCCAAGCCTCCCTAAATGCCGGCATGTTTAAGTCACCATAAAGCATGTAACAATCCTGCACGATGTAGATACCCAACTCGGGATTCTGAAGACTGTGAAATAAAAGCCCCCGCTGCATGGCGGAAAGCGGGAAAATAGCCTCAACATTTTCCAAACTCTTATCACCTGTAGCGCTGCCTTCAATGAGCTGTTTATTTTTAGCATCAAACTCTTCATTGCATAAGAAGGTCCCCCGAGAGTTGAAAGGTTTGTAAGACTCGGCCTCGGTAGACTGATAGCTATTAATAATCGAGCGGAGTGCAGCCACGTAGTCTTCAGCAAGGTAACGGATTGTCGTTTCGCGATGAACGTTCTTGCTATACGTCCAGTTAAACCAAAGCTTGCCATTAAATACGCTTCCACTAATATCTATTAAATGCCTCCGTGTTCCCTTTAACCCATATGACTCTTGCAATAGACCCTTTAACTGTACAGGAGTAATAGTTTCAGAGGCTGGCTTAAACATAGATGTGCCTGAAAATAGTTGATCGAATTGTCCAAAGTAGTTAAAACTAACCTCGGCCTGAGGCAGACTTTGAAGTCGACGAGCATTTTCAGCACTGCTGAGGTAGCGCAGTATGCCATAGTCAATACCTTTATGCGGAATATGATTCATTTGTTCCTGTGTCAACTTCATGGTACTCCTGAGTCCTGACGCATTCTTAAGATCCAGCAGCACAGGAAAAATTGAGGTAAACCACCCCACCGTCCGAGACAGATCCACATCATCGAAAATAGCCTCCCGACCGTGACCTTCTAGATCTATGAGAAGACAATCCTTTCCGATCCATGGTGCAAAGGCCTGCACCAGCGCCGTGATCAAGATATCGTTGACACGGACATGGTATACCTTGGGAATCTCCTGTAAAATAGCCTTTGTCTCTTCAGCAGTGAGCGAAACCGACACAGCCCAAGCCAAAGCCTCGGTATTGTCACCATCTGGAAAGTCCACAGGTAAACATCCTGCTTGACTCCATGGCTGTGCAAGCCAGTATTTCATCTCATGTCGCAGCTCTATTGATTGTGCATATGCCTCAAGTCGTTCTGCCCACTGCTTTAACGAGGTCGTCTTGGCAGGCAGTTTTATTAATTCACCACGGCTGAGTTGCATATAGGCTGTCTGGAGATCCCCCAGCAAGATCCGCCATGAAACACCGTCCGCTACTAAATGATGAATGACTATAAGTAGTCGATTCGGTTGGGAAGTGCCAAGGTCAAAGAGGGCTACTTGCATAAGTGGTCCCTTTGATATGTTTAAACCAGCACGCAATTTTGCTGCTTCAGCCTCAATGACATGTTTTAACTCTCCACCTGAAAGTCCTGACAAATCTAACCTGTTAAACGGTACTAATTCTTCGTTACCAACGCAAAACTGTTCCCAACCCAGCTCCCCTGGGGTAAAGCGCACACGCAGTGCATCGTGATGAACAAGCAAGTGTCGAATGGCTTCTTGCAATATAGAAACTTTAAGAGGGTGATGCACTTCAAGCAATATAGACTGTGTCCATTGCTCTGGTTCTGGGACTCCCTGTTCAAAAAACCAGTGCTGAATAGGAGTTAGTGGTATCCTGCCTTTGACGATACCCTGTTCTGCACATGAAGTTGAAAGTGGAACCGTTACGGTAGCTAGCTCAGCAATGGTAGGATGTTGAAAAAACTGTTTCGGAGTAAATTGTAAGCCTTCACGATTGGCTATAGCGATCACCTGAAGGACATTGATAGAATCACCACCTAACTCAAAAAAATTATCCTCAACGTGGATTCGCTCAAGACCGAGGACTTCAGCCCAGATTTTCGATAGTACTTTTTCTATACGGGTGCGTGATGCTTCGTGTTCCCTTTTCAAATTTAGTTCTTCTCCAATTTAAAACTATTATAGATATTCAAACTATTTACCCACCTTTGAAGGAATGATATTTTTGTTTTTATTTAATCTCTACCTCGGCGAGATTAGAAATCTTACTCTGTTATTATGTTTATCCCCATTTTACTGAACCATCATCCTGCTTCAGCATGCGAAATTGATAGTCTTTCATACCATCAACTGATAATTGTGGCATACCCATTTTCTCATAAAGCATTCCCCTTGGAAAGGGTTATACCAACCTGTAACCGTCTCCTCGGTCCTATCAATCCCACTGACACCTTTCTTAGAGCCTCACGTACTGTGACAGGAATATTTATATCCTCCTCATAACCGCTCTCTATAAGGGACAAAACTAGTTGCCATCTTTATGTATCAAGCCAGTTCCTGCACCAGTGTTCGAAAAAAAGAAGTGCCCATATCTTAGCACTCAGGTCTCTTCCCTTTTTCTGATGTCTCTCCAAAATATTCTTGATATAGCTCTGATTAAATATTCCTCGATGTTTAGTTTCCTGAGAAAGAAGAACCTCACGTGCATATTGTGTTAAATCTTTCTTAAACCAATATATAAGAGGCACCCCAAAGCCCATTTTTTTTCTATACAAAATCGTATCAGGGAGGATTCCATCCATTGCCTTTTTGAGGATATATTTCGTCTCACCATCTTTTATCTTCATGGATGATGGAATTCTGGCAACAAGTTCAATTACCTCATGATCAAGTAATGGAGCACGGGTCTCCAGACTACAGAGCATGCTTGCCCTATCTACCTTGGTTAGAATATCCTCAGCAAGGTAGGTCTTTGTGTCCATGTATTGTATCTTTGTGAGATAGTCGTCATGCTTACAGAAGTCATAATACTTCTTGAGAAAGGCATAGTCATGCAACCTCCCATTTTGTCTCTTTTGGACTTCGTTCAGAACATCTGTGCTCAAGAGATTTTTGAGGGAGTTCAGTTCTCCAAAGGTATTAAGACCTGCATATCGCTCAAAGGGACCGTTTGAAAGGTGCCTGAGCATACCTTTGCCTCTCATACCATCTGGGAGTAGTGCAGCAGGAATTCCGAATACTATTGCCCTCAAAGGCAGAGGTATCCAGTCGTATTTATGCATATCCCTTGCCCATAGATACCTCCTATAGCCAGCAAAGGTTTCATCACCGCCATCACCAGAAAGGATGACGGTTACATACTTCCTCGCCATTTTAGATACATAATAGGTAGGTATGGCTGAAGAATCTGCAAAAGGTTCGTCAAATTCCCATGCGAGCTTTGGTAATACCTCTATAGCATCGGGCTCGACCACCATTTCCTGATGTTCAGTTCCAAACCTCTTGGCAACCTCCCGTGCATATTTCACTTCGCTGAAATCCTCTTCTTTGAACCCTATTGAGAATGTTTTGACAGGTGTGTTCTGAACCATACTCATGAATGCAACAACAGTGCTTGAATCTATCCCTCCACTGAGAAACGCCCCAAGTGGCACATCACTGATAAGCCTGATCCTGACTGCTTCTTTCAGTTTTTCCTTTAATGCCTCTACCCACTCCTGTTCTGATAGAGAATAGTCCGGTTTATATTCAATATCCCAGTATTGATGAATAGTAAATTCGATATGTTCGATCGCTTCGCTCGTTCGATCATTACACTTGTTCGAAACGACTTGAACGTCTCGAACATCTTGAACAATTCGAACAGTCATTAAATGTCCTGGTGGCAGTTTATGTATGCCTTTGAATATTGTTTCAGGAAACGGAACGTAATGATAGGTAAAGTAATCAGCCAGTGCCTTTACATCAAGTTCTCTTTTTATATATTCATCCTGAAGGATTGCCTTTATTTCTGAGGCAAAGATAAAACTCCTGTCATCAACATAATAGTAAAGAGGCTTCTTCCCAAGACGGTCACGTGCAAGAAAGAGTTCCTTTTTTTTACTATCCCAAATTCCGAATGCAAACATCCCCCTGAAATACTTTATGCACTCTTTCCCATATTCTTCATATGCATGAATAATCACTTCAGTATCGCTTCTTGTTTTAAATCGATGTCCTTTTTTTTCAAGTTCTCTTTGAACATCGGGAAAGTTATATATTTCTCCATTGAAGGTAATCCACACTGTGTCATCTTCATTACTCATTGGTTGTTTTCCACCCTCAAGGTCTATAATGCTCAATCTCCTGTGTCCAAGAGCGATAGGTCCTTCAATGTAACACCCCTCCCCATCAGGCCCTCTGTGGGTCATTATCCTACACATCTTCTCTAAAAGAGACCTTTCAGGTGTTAAAACGGTATTTATGATTCCGACTATGCCACACATGGTTTAGAAAATTATTGAGTTATTAGTTTATTGGTTATTTTTTAATTTTTTTATCAAATGCTCATATATCGGTAGGTATTTTTTGACAGCCGATTCCCATTTATGCTGATGCTCTACTGTCTCTCTTGCTGTCATTGAGATTCTTTTAAGGTCTTTATTATTCAGCGCCAGATCAATCAACAATCTTGAAAGTTCATCAGCATCTCCTGCTCTAAACAGTAGTCCATCTTTATCAGGTGTTATCAACTCTCTAATCCCACCGACATCACTGCCAACAACAATCTTCCCCATTGCCATAGCCTCAAGGGGTTTTAAAGGGGTCACGAGCTCAGTAAGTCTTATGCTCTTTCTTGGATAAATAAGGAAATCTATCACTGAGTAGTATCTCTTTACATCCTCATGGGGAACCTTTCCGGTAAAAATAACATGGCCGAGTAACCCATTTTCTTCTGCCTTTTTATAAAGTGCAACTCTTTCAGGTCCATCACCGACCAGGAGCAACCGTGTATCTCTATTTTTTTTCAGAGTATTTCTATAGCTATCTATCAAGAGATCTATCCCTTCATAGTGGTAGAATGAACCAATAAAACCAAAGACAATCTTATCAACCAAGCCATATCTATCAGCTATCTCCTTATCATATGCTGTGGGTGAAAAATATCCTCCATCGACACAGTTTGGTATTATTGTAACTTTATTATCCTCTATACCTCTTGCTACTATCTCCTTCTTGAGACTCCTACATATTGTGAATACCGCATCAACCCTTTTCAATAATTCTGTCTCTATGAATCTGCTCCACTTGTATCGAAGAGAGCCTTCACGGAAAGTCCCATGGTCAACAGCAGCGTCTTCCCAGAAAGCCCTTATTTCATAGACAACAGGTATACTGTACTTCCTCCCTACCCTCAATGCTGGTATGCCATTGAGGCTTGGTGAATGAGCATGGATGATATCAGGTTTTTCTCTCCTGACAGCTTCTACAATCCTGTCCCGAAGTACTTTCATTAATCGTGCCTCTTTCAGGAATGGAATTCCCCCAAAATTATTGGCTGGTGCCCTGTAGATTTTTATATTGTCAATCTCTTCGAGGGATTTCTCTGCATTACCATGCTTTGGTGAGGTAACCACTATTGGCTCAAGGCCCAACTCCTTTTGATATCTCAGGATATAACTTGTCCTGAAGACATACCCACTGAAGTGGGGCTTATAATGGTCGAGGATATGGAGGATCTTCATAAAAACTTCTTCTTTATTTGAGTGGCTGTAAACTGCCACTACGAATTTTCTCAATAGGAATGCCTATAAATAACCGCGGCGTAGTCCATCCAATAACTGCGAGTAGGACAGCGGTAATATCAGGATAACGGCCGGGTATGCCCTGCTGTACCCATTCCATCACAAAGACAAGAATGAACAGCGGCAATCCAGCAAGGATTGCGCTAAGGAGTGTACACTGGCGCATTAACATTGTCAGGTAAGCAAGCAATGCGAATGGCCAGAGCCCTTCCATGATACTTATTATGCCCATTAAATTTGTCATTTGCCTCCGAAAGGGAATCCAGTTGAATGAGTGGAGACACGATAAAGAAGCTGTAGCTGGATACACTTCATTGATGACAAATGCCGCAAAGATAGCCACTGCGGCCATAACTACCAAAACCGGATTTGGTATATAGCGTAAAGAGATTAATAAAACCAGGCCACAGGCAAGCCCAGATACTGCTTCCATAGATAGTTGTCGTCCAACAATCGGAACCTTGAAAAGAAACACCGTGGTAACAAAGGTAGCAAATATAGTAGTCATATGATTTTTATCTTTTGCTATCAAAAAGGCGACAACACCGAGGCCAAATATGTTAAATGTATATACTAACGCCTGATATAGATTAAAGCTCTTCAGATTATGAAGGGTATTCCATAATGGTTTAAGCCCGTATTTCAAATTGCCTATATCGAGAGAGGGAACCAGCGGAATTAATTGGGACAGCGCCCAAAAAACTAATATGACAAGGCCAAGGTCATTTAGACGACCAGGTAAAAACAACTCCTGCCGCAATGATATTAATTTTCTTCCCATAGCAGTTCGATCTCCTAAGATTTCTGCAAACGTGGCACCTGCAAAAGTACCACCTCCATTTAAAAGAACGTCGAAAATGGATGATGCCCTGCTGGGAAGAAACACTTGTAAACATTCAAGTGAAAAACTGAATACAGTTCCCAGAATGGTGGTTAGTAATATCCTTGAAAGGGAGCTTAAACGTATATTTAGAGATTTGGCGATAAACAAACCAAGGGGCATATAGACCAGAAAATTTGTGGTTAAGTCAGTACGGGAAATATGGCGGGGCCATTTTGGTACCAGTAAATTCCATATATTGCCATCAGGCTGCTGCCAACCACTGAAAGGGTATAGAGTCCCGTAGATGATCAATAAAGTGAATAAAAATAGCATGGTCAATCTTCCAATATTGAAATTGTCCTTTCTATTTTCTACTGCCTTAATTTCTATTTTCTTTTGATTCACTGATTGTTCTCTCACCGCGCATTATTATCTAATCAGTCAACTGTAAAACCGACACAAAATATCCACCTACCTGATTAATGGGAATATCTTTGCTCCTCTATCCCTCAGGAGGGCGTTTCTGTTTGTGTTTGGGATCCAGAAAGCGCTGGGCGATTACCATCGTCCGCAAGGTTGCGCTTGAATGATTTACCACCACACAAGAAAGCCCTGTCTGTGAAGACGGGGATGAATGGAATGATTTGCTGGCGAAGCCAGTATTGGGTAGAGTCACACCTGTAAAGGTGTGGTGGTTTACTTAATCTCAACTTCTGCCAGATTGGAAATTCTGCTTCGGTTGTTTGAGGCATCCCAACTCCTGATCGCAATATAATGATGTCCGGGCTTCAGATTTTTTATGATATGTTGTTGTTTTGTTCCCGACGTTCCTGGATTGATCTCATCTAATATATTTTCTCCTGCCCACCAGTTGGCATATTCTGCAGGGTTGTATTTATATATCCTTTTATCTGGATCGAACTCAAGGGATTCCACAAGTTTCTTTGTTGAGAACTTAATCTGATAACGCACTGCATCAGCCGGTGCAGTCCAGCTTAAGATAACATGACCGCCATTTACTCTTACAGAAAGGTCTTTAACGGGCTCTGGAGGGAGTATATCAGTTCTGGGATGTAATTGAAGATATAACATGGATTGCAGTCCAGGATGGTCAATAAAACCGAAATGATCCCAGATTCCGCTTTCGTCCCATCCAGCCATTCTTATAGTCTTATCTATTCTTTCTAACCATCTATCTCCTCCATTGAATAGATAATCGGCTAAATTGACATAGAATGCCTGAAGTATAAGACGGTATTGATGCTCTGACTTTGACTTATTTTCAAGATTATAGGAATAAGGAAGCCAGAAAGCCCAGTGCCCTCCCTTTCGACCTTCGACATAGGGCTCTCTGTACATAAACTCCGAAAGGCCCTCTAATACATCGGCTACCCTTCTCTTAAGTGGATTACTTTCATCCATATAGAGATAATAGTTATATAATCCATCAAAAAGTACATAGCCTGTCATGAGACCCGGCTTAAGTCCATGCTCTTTTCCCCATCCGCTTCCAGGGCCACCTGCTATATAGCCTCGATTCCAATCGATGAATATAGTACTTCCTCGATGCTGTGAATCATCTCTGTTTTCAAGAAGCCAGATGAAGTTTTTATCGGCTATGTCTATAAATGTTTTATCACCAGTAAAATCGTACATTGCAGCTAATGTATACATTCCCCATCCCCAGACCCGCTGATAAGAACCCATTGTTATATTTGTGTGGGTTTTTTTTACATACTCAGCCCAATCCAGAATAGCCTCCTTGATCCGCTCATCCCCCGTCATATAGTAATAAAGAGGCATACCATACCAATGGGGATGTTCCCACTCAAAGACAACCTTTGCCAGTTGCGCCTTTTCTCTGTTCTTTTCCGGGTCAGGCAATCTCCATTTACCCCTTTCGGTAGCTGAAAGGTCATAATCATCAGAGTGGTATACAGCCCAGTCGGCATTATAATTGAATCTCGCTTCAGCGCCTAAAAAGTATTCACCTGCTCTTACAATATCTTCTGTTTCCCTTGAAAAATTCACCAGTCCAATACGTGCAAAATCATGCTGATTTAAAAATCCTCCCCACCCCCAATAATGGTAACGCCATACCTTCATCTTTGGTTTTCGCCAGCCGACCAGATAATCCCAGCCTTTACCTTTTATATAATTTTGCTCTTCAGCAAAAGAGACAAAATTATAGAGGGGGTAGATGCCCTTGACATTTCGGTTGTACCACTCTACTGACGCCTTTGCCACCAGCGGGTATTGAAATTTCTTCATCGAGGCAGCAGGATCGTTGGCTCTATCATGAAATTCATACATTACTTCAAATGTATTATGGCTTCCATATCTTATCCAGTAACCTACTTTGTTTTCCTTGGGCCATAATCCAACCTCAATTATACCGGCACCACTGGCACGCAGGCTTTTTGGCCACCATCCTGCAGCAAAGCGGATACCGATGGTTACCCCTTTGCCGTCTTTATCACTGATATCGAGAAACGCAAGATCAGGATATTCCTTTCTCTTCCCTCTTGCTAATTCTCTCTCACCCTTTTTAATCCAGTACCCTTCCTGCACAAATCCTCGTTCTTTCTCTCTTTTGTAATCCGGAGGAATGGGTGCTTTATCATAAAAGGCATCACCTGCATACTCTTGTGGAAAATCTGAAACCGCCTGATAGTAAACCACGTTGTCATCTTTTTCTGATAACTGTTCCTTTATAACACTATTATGCCCGGCTATACCTATCTGGTAGGGTCCGTTGAATGATAACTTAGTGACAAGATCGAGAGAACGTATATAAGCATGTTCAAACTGTTCTTTACTTGCATTACGAAGTGTATAGAACACTCTTACCATGGATTTGCCTTTGTAAAAATGCATCCTCACTGTATAGTCCATCATCCTTTTGCCATTTCCGACATGAGTTCCTTTTGCCTTTATTACCGCTCTTACAGGACCGTTTTCTTCAATCGAAACCTTCGTCTTTGAGTCATTTAACGCCAGATATTCCTTTCCTTCTTCCCCGATGGCAACAATACTCTTCGAAGTTCCTTTTGCAATAATCCCTCTGCCTTCCATTATTACGCTGTCAAAGAGATTAAAACCTTTCTTTTTTATTTGAACACTCATTACTCCTGTGTTAATAGAGATTACCTCGCCTTTATCTTCTGCCAATTCGCCAGGGGAATTCCCGCTGCCCCTGATCACATGAATATTATTATTGATGCCGCCAGATTTAACACTTGTCTGAAAATCAACAAGTACCCATTTCATAGACCCATCAGGCCATTTAGCAAGGGTGCGGAATTGATATTCTCTAACCCCTTCAAGGGCTAATTGAGGCACTCCATTTTTTTCAGAAAGAATTCCCTTTGGAAACGGAATTCCAACTGTTACGGGTTCCTGTATCCTGTCAATTCCGGTGACTCCTTCCCTTAAGGCTTCGTGAATAGTGAGGGAGACATTTATTTCTTCAGCTGCACATGGTAAAAGCAACGATAAGAATATAATAAACAACAGACAGAGGCTCAACTATCACCCCCTGTCATAACCTTTCTGATTAAACCATTATCGAACAATGTATCCGCCTTTAACCAGACAATCTAAAACACTCTCTACACACTCATTTACAGACATCTTGTCAGTCTCTAACACTATCTCAGGATTTCCAGGTTTTTCATAGGGAGATGAAATACCCGTAAATTCTTTTATTTCTCCTGCCTTTGCCCTTTTATAAACCCCTTTTGGATCACGTTTTTCACACTCTGATAGTGGACATTTTACATATATCTCAATAAATTCACCTTCCTTGAAAAGTTTTTTTGCGTCATTTCGATCTTCTGTAAAAGGTGATATAAATGCAGTCATGATTATTAATCCAGCATCGACAAAGAGTTTTGCAACTTCTGCAATTCTGCGGATATTTTCTTTTCTGTCTTCAGGACTGAATCCAAGATCTTTATTCAGTCCGTGACGGATATTATCACCATCTAATACATAACAATTAACCCCTATGGCATGGAGTTCTCTACACAGAGAATTGGCCAGGGTAGATTTACCAGATGCCGATAAACCAGTGAACCATAATACACAACTCTTGTATCCAAAACTTTCCCATCGATCTTCTACTGTCACAGAATGTTTATGCCAGTAAAGATTTTTCCTATTGTTATCCATGCTAAAGTCTCCTTTTTTTGAATTTCAATAATCAAAAGAGTTACTAAGTAATTTAGTTATTGGGTTATTGTAATCAATACATAGCGTAGACTTCTGAATTCTTAAACTGACTAATCGGACTTAACGGGCTAAACTGGCGTGACTGACATCAGAGACTCATAAACTTCTTCATATTTTTTTACCATCAATGAAAGACTGAAATTTTTCTCAAATTTTCTTTTTGCCATTATGCCCAATAGCCTTGCTTTTTCCGTGTTTCTCAGTAATTTCATAATTGCATCTGAAAGGGCCTCTGTATTATGAGGAGGAATTAAGAGACCATCGATATCATGTTCTATGATCTCAGGGATCCCACCAACATACGTTGCTACAATAGGTTTTCCTGCTGCCATTGCCTCCAGCAAGGTTAAAGGCAACCCCTCACTTGAAGAACAAATTACAAAAACATCAATAATCGATAACAACCGTGGAATATCATCCCTTGTTCCTAAAAACATGATATGTTTTTCAAGCTTGCATTCCATGACAAAGGATTTCAGCTCATCTTTGAAAGGGCCATCTCCAATTGTAAGCAAAACGGTATCAGGGAATTCTTTGATGACGTTTTGCATTGCTGCAATAAGATTTTTGTGATTTTTTATTGGATCTAACCGGGCAACTATGCCAATTATTCTATTAAACCTGAAAATGCCTAATTCTCTCTTTATCTCTGCAGAATCACTTTTGATTCCAAATTTGGAGTCGTCTATTCCATTATAAATAGTCATAATTTTTGAAGGATTAAACCACTCGTATTTAATTAAATTATTTTTCAAGTAATCTGCTACAACTGTCACTCTGTCTGTAAAGAAAGATAGTATTTTATCAGTAATCCTGACCTTAAGATTCGGAAAGACATCCCTCGCATGCTCTGTATATACAATAGCCGGAACCCTTGCAATCTTTCCTGCTATTACCCCATAAAAAAACGCTGTAGAATTATGAAGATGGAGTATCTGGGCATTTTCTCTTTTGAGGATAGAAGCCAGTTTAAAAGGATACATATAGTCAATCCCCGCTTTTCTCTTTAAATAATGGATGTTGATTGTTCCATCAAGGGACTGGGTAAGAGACCCCAAGGAATCATAACAACAGATAGATGGTTGATAACGTTCTCTGCAAAGCCCTTTCAACAAACTAACTACTATGTTCTCTAAACCGCCTACTTCAAGCCCTTGAATGAGATGAAGAACCCTTATTGGTCTCACGGGTATAATCTGCCTTACTGATCTAATTGGTTTTTCACTGGCTTAAAGAGTTTTGCTGGTTGATGAGTTCCTTCTTGGCGAGTACTTTTAAAATCACCACTATAACTACTAAATGGTAAAAAAGGTCAAAATATGCCCTTCCAAGAAATGTTCCACAGACCATATAAGCAATAATGCTTACCTGAATCATGTCAACATAATTGCATAACCATTTATACGACGGATTATTCTTAAATGTCTTCTTGAGTTTCCGGAGGCTCGACATGGCTGATAGCAGTAGGGCAATAAAAAGTCCAAATGCAATAAAACCATGTTCTCCGAGTACCTCAAAATAAATACTGTGAACATCTCCTGCTGTTGCATCAGGAGCTGGTGAATATCGTTCTACGGTTCCCCACTTAAGCCCCTCAAATCCTGAGCCCATTAATGGTCTATCCCTTGCCACATTCCATGCCATCTTCCATGCATTAATCCTTCCCATGGCAGAGGAATCTTCTTCATAAGAACTTATTGTCTCTATCCTTCCAAACCACTTCTCTGTTAAAAAATATGGAGCAATGATAAGTGCTAAAGATAAAATCGCAGCACTTATTATCTTCTTATTCGCTTTTAACGCTAATATTAAAATAACTGCAGCTAATCCCAAAAAGGCACCACGGCGACAGGTAAATATTACAGATAAGATTGACATAACAAAAGCTGATTGAAGAAGGATTTTTAGTTTCTTATTCGTTTCTTCCTTTGCTAGATAGAAAAGCAGAGGTAACGTCATATTCAGAGCCAATCCAAAGTCCCCTTCTCCACCTATAAATGAGCCTTCTGGTCCCCTCACATTATAGGCTCCCGCCTTTGCTATGGAAAAAATACCCCCTTTTATCCCGAGAAATCCGAGGGAAAGGGCAATTGTCAGTAGAAGGTAGCGGAGTCTTTTCTTATCAATGAAGAGAGGTATTGTAATAAGAGATATTAAAAGGATTTTAGATGTTTTTCCCCACATCTGCCATGCTTGAACAGGATAGAAGGCAGAAAAACTTGTTAGTGTAAAAACAATCCAGAGTAAAATAATCAAAATAGTTTCCTTTTCCATGTAAAGTTTATCCTTATCTTTAGTGAAAATGTAGCCTGCAAGTGTTGTTATGGCAACAATAAAAGCAAAGGGGAAATCATAGGCTGCTCCCCATGTGAATCGATGGGGATTCATGTATCCTATCCAGGAGAATACCAGTATGCCAATCCATGGCCTCAAAAAGCAAAATGGAAGACTACCGAGTATGACTGTAAATGTAATTAAATCACGTACGGACATCTTATGTTTGTTTATGCTTTAAATATATTCATCAAGTCTACCTATATTTTTCTCCGCTCTGTTTGTGATTTAAATTGCAGATATAGTGCATAAGAATCATCTCTTTAGCATTTCTTCATAAAGATTTACGTACTTTTCAGCAACACTTTCAAGAGAAAATCCATTTATTATCGTCTTACGAGCTTTCACGCCTATCTCAGATATTAAAGATGCGTCATTCAATTTAATCAATGCGCCCAGTAAGGTCTCAGGTTTCTGAACATCAAAAAGCAGACCATTGTCTCCATTAATGATGTCTTCAGCACCACTCACCTTGTTGACAAGACATGGAAGGCCGCAAGCCATAGCCTCCAACACCACATTGGGCATCCCTTCATTGGTTGAAGGTAAAATAAAGGTATCAGCCATTTTGTAAAAGTCTTCTATTTTATCTATAAACTGAATAATGAAGAGCTTACCTCTTAACTTATCCTCATAGGCTTTAAGACTGTTATACATGCTCTTATCTTTGTCTTCACGGCTTATAGGCCCAACGATCACGAGAAACCCTGGGTAATTACGGTTAAATTTATCCCACCTTTCTATCAGCCATTTCACATTTTTACGTTTACTAATTCCGCCGACGTAAAGCAACATCAGACCCTTTTCAGGCAACCCTGCCTTCCTTCGCAGGATAATCTTCTCCTCAGCAGACACAGGACAGAATCTTTCCGTATCAACACCATTTGGTATCTCTCTTATTTTTTCTTGTGTTAACCCGTAAGATCGTAATTCACTGGTAATATCCTTACTGATAGAGACACATCTATCAATCATTGTGAGAAACCATTTATGTAATCGTCCACTCTTTCCATTTCCAAGTCCTTGAAGGTCATTATTTGAAAGACTCACTTTGACGAGGCTTTTTTTTCCTATAAGTTTCGAAAGTGGACCAACAAAACTATTTCGAAGGTATGCCCCATGGGAGTGGACTATATCAAACTCGCTTTTTTGATGTCTTAACAAGTTCCACATATTTTTCCATAGAAGAAATTCCACCCATTTCCCCTTTCCCTCTTTTATTCTATGCACCTTAAAACCCTCTACCTCATCAGTTTCGGGCAGATCATCATGATTCACAGTTAAAAAGAAAACTTCGACCCTCCTGTTTCTGAGCTTTTTTGCCAGGCTGATTGCCTGCAATGCCGCTCCGCTATATTGAGGGGGAAAATAATAAGTAAACATGCAAACCTTGATTGGCTTTTCCATATGAGGTTGAAATGACCAATTCTTCATAAAACTGGTTGGTAAAACTAAAGTAAATAGGGGGTAAAAATCTCAGTTAGCCTTCTGGATATATTAGACTTAATAACCGCTTTTCTTATCTACCTTACCAAGAAGCTCGTCTCCAGTGATAAATCTTTTCAGGTTAGTAAGAAAAAAGTCGAAAATCTTTTTATTTGCATCAGGTGTAAAATAAGCACTATGATGAGTGATAATTAAATTAGGCAGTGAATAGTATGGACTATTCTGGAGGAGAGGTTGTTGATGAAAGACATCGATACAGGCTCCGGCAATCCACTTCTGTTTTAATGCTCTCATCAAAGCCTCTTTTTGCACGATCTCTTCCCGGGAAATATTAATGAGATATGCAGTTTTCTTCATTGTTCTCAATTCTACTTCTCCAATAATTCCAGAAGTCTCTTTAGTCAAAGGAGCAGAAATTACTACAAAATCAGAGACAATCAATAATTCCTGTAATCCTTCTGCAGAAAGCAATATATCGACATTGTTACTCTCCACCGAATTTCTTCTAATAGCAACTACTTTCATTCCCATAATCCTGGCCTTTTTAGCTATTTCCCGGCCTATATTCCCAAAGCCCACTATTCCAACTGTTTTATCAGCAAGTTCGCCAGCCTTTAATACCTGCCACTTCTTTTTTTGTTGAAGATGGATATGTTCTGGAATTCTCTTACTAAATGCAAGCATCAAAGCTAAAACAAATTCTGCAACCGCTACACTGTGAACACCCTTAGAGCTCGTAATTTGGATATTATTATTGAGTATGTCAGGACACAGCAGATGATTTACACCAGTTACAGTTGAATGAATCCACCGCAAATTAGGGAGAAATGGTAACAAGTTGGCCAGAATATCTGAATTTATGATCCAAGAAGATAAGAGGATATAAACATCGTTTAGCGGCCCATTAAGATCTTTTTCATCAATTGTAACCTTATAGACAGGTTTTTGTTTATGGAGGAAGGGAGCAAATTTGCGGTATAATGTAAGAGGTAAAAACTTATATAATAATGCATGAAAACCTTGAAATTGTTTTTGTACTCCCAACCCGACTACCTCTATATCTTTTGAGACCGCTTTAATCTTTTCTATATGTTCTTTACTATAGTGATCTGGGACTAAAATTTTCATCGATTTCACTAATCTTATATGGCGGAACTATCGCCTTTGTAATCTTTGGGTAACGTCCTATTAACATATGGATTGGTCATGAATTTCATAAACCATTTTAACATCACTGTGATTTTATAGGGTAGGAAGTTTGATCTAGATAATTTTGTCAGCATTTTTAATAAAAGGCCCTTATCTCTCAGATCACTCTCTCGCCTTTCCTCCATGTTCTTCACTCTTTGCCAAGAAATCTTCCTCGCTATTCGCCCTAATGGTATCCCCCGTTTATAAGAAATTTCCAGTAAATTAGAAATCTTTCTACCGAACCTTTCCTTTATCATTTTTTGGATATCCTTTTCGCCAAGACCTTGAGCCAGCAAAAAATGTTTTAATATCTCACCACAATTTGAAACAAACCCGGGGACGTAATGTATTCCCCTTTCAAACATAAGATTTTCGGCTTCGCCAGTAGCGGCTATATTAGCTCCGGGAACGATTATCTTTGCCTTTAAGTGTGGTATATTCGCAAGATTAAGAGTATCGGGTCCTGCGCAAGGGATTAAAACATCCACATCCAAAGTCAATAATTCTTCTTTTGTTATCATCTCAGCATCGCGGTAATTTGCTATAACTTTATCATTAAATTTATTTTTTAATGTTATTAGCTTGGAAATATTTAGACCCTCAGGATTGTATATTGCTCCTTCGATAGTAGAAATGGCGACAATTTTTGCACAGGCATCTGAAAAAAGTCTAGCTACTGATAATCCTAATTTTCCAAACCCTTCTATAGCCACAGAACAATTAGGCAGACTTAATCCCAGATAGTCGATTAATTTCTCTGCAGTAATAAAAACAGTTAATGCAGCATAATATCCTGATTCAGTATTTTGGAATACCTCTGGTCGAACTTTTCTTCCAGCTCCTCTCCAAATATAATATAGATCTTCTGGAGATGTTCCCATATCTGTGCCGGGTCGGTAAATTCCACTTAGTAAAAGTGGGCCCAAACTTTTTCCAAATCCTAATAATACTTGCCTCCTCTTCTCCTTAGAAAGGGATGATGAAGCTATAATACCTGCCTTTGCACCTCCACAAGGAATGTTTAAAAACCCAAATTTAAGGGTCATTTCTCTGGCAAGATTCGCTACTTCGTCGAGGGTCAAATCCGACGTCATTCTTATACCCCCAGAAGAGCATCCATCAATAGTACGGTCTATAACCACATAACCTAATAGTCCCAATTCCCTATCCATAACATTAAGTACCAGTTGGGGCCTAAATTCTCCTAAAGAATGTGTCATGT
Organism: Thermodesulfovibrionales bacterium; assembly: GCA_020062205.1. GTDB lineage: Bacteria > Nitrospirota > Thermodesulfovibrionia > Thermodesulfovibrionales > SM23-35 > VGWY01. The sequence continues at coordinate 17,721 of JAGUWT010000284.1, read as the reverse complement.
TTACCTCTGTAGTGAAAGCTCAAATGGCAAAGCCCTCTCAACTATGAATAATTTTGACCTAACCTTATAGAGAACTTTCCTTAAAGTCTTCAAAAATCATTGTATGATCTTATAGTGTTTGTGATACCATGCCTGAAAAAGAACTAAAGCCCATATTTTGAATTTCAGTGAATCATCACTATTCAAAAAACTCTGTACATATTTCTCCACAATTGAAAAGTCAAAGAGCCCATGTTCATCAATAGCGTCCTTAGAAAGAAAAGACTTTGGCAGTTCATAGTCATTATATTTGAGCAAGTTTTCAAAAGGATAATCAAAACCATGTTTTGGTCGATCCCATATACTTTGAGGGATAAACTCTTGTAATATTTTTTTATATAGTAATTTAGACGTACCATCGTTGTGTTTATATTTTATTGGAAGATTTTCACCAAATTGTCTAACGTTCTTATCCCAAAATGGGAAAGCAATATGTAATCTAAATTGTGTTGACAACTGAATTATCCTATCATCAGGCATAGCACTTAATAATATTCCATAAAGCTCATAAGGATGTTTTGAAGAATTTTCAGCAAAAACTTTATAAAATCTTGTATGTGATAAATCACATCTTTGGTTGCAAAGTACTGATATCTCTTCTTTTGTCCATCCTCTCCATCGAATTAGTAATTCTTCAGGTTCTGTAAAATTAAAAAGATCGCAGTAGGATGATAATATTGTAGTTTGTTTCAATAGGGAAGAAATAAAATGTCTTAATCTGTAAGGAATATAACGCAAATATCTCAGAATAAATCTTATGTGCCGTGCTGGCATAATGCCAATCAAAGAATCGGCTCCAGTTCCATCTAATACTACATCTATACTGTTATACATCTTTTGAAAACATTGGAATGTCGGAATAGCAGCTGGATCAGCAAATGGTGAAGGTATAGTAGAAACAAAATCAGTAAACGCCTGGAGGTCTTCTTTAATACTAAATTTAAAAATGTGATGTTCCAATCCAAGAAACGTTGTGATATCGTGAGCAATATTCGATTCATCATATCGAGGGTTATCAAAACCAACAGTATAGACCTTGAGATTGCTATTGATTTTTGATGCCAAGGCACAAATGAGTGCAGAATCAATCCCTCCGCTTAGAAAAACCCCTGTTCGCTGTGAATGTTGTATCCTCCTCTCAATACTCTGGAGCATCAGACGTTTAAAATCTTCTACCGCTTCTGATAAGGTGATACTCTTCTGTTCGTTTATGCTCTGTTCTGCTATGTCTTTGAGAAACACTTCTCCATCGTGAACAATCAATGTTTTCTCTGGCTCAAGGGAAAAAACATTTTCATATATGGTATATGGAGGCGATATGTCTAAAAATCGAAGATATTCATGAAGTGCCTTTCTTGCTATGTCTTTTTGCTTTTTCGTTCTTATGAGGATGTCCAGACTGTTTGAGAAAATGACACCTTTGTCTTTGGTGATGTAGTAATACAAACATTTTGTTCCGTAACAATCTCTTTGGACATAAAGTCCCTTTTTATTTCCATCCCACAATATAATTACATAAGAACCATCAAGCTGTGAGAATGCTTGTTCCCCACTGTCAAGATAATTTCGAATAAGAGATTCGCATAAAACCGTTTTCGTTTCCTTGTATGAGATATCGTCTCTTTTGATTATCTCTTCTCCATTCGTTATATGGCCAATTATCAGGAGATGGATATCATGGTATTCTGACAAGGAGAAATCTTTTTGGGGATTTCCATTCCTGATGAAAAGAGCAAAACCCTCGTCCTGAATAATACGTTGGAAACCCTTTTCAGAGAGTTTCAGGGGAATATCTTTGTCACTGTCTACAACACCCACGAATTGCATGCTATTGTCTTGCCTGTTGAATTGCTTTAACAAAGGATACCCCTAAAAAGGTGGCGATCCAATAGAACAAAGTTTTTATTTGAAAGCCCCTCAAAAGGCTTTTTTTAAAACAATCCCTGGCCAGCAATTTGTCATGGGTGAGGAAAAAATATCCTGTGTCTCTATAGGCATCACGGATTATGTTATTGAGATTAATATGCAGTTTCGATAATCTCTCTCGATATGCTCTCTCGTGCTTCTCAAGGGTTTGAATATTTGATAAATAGACTGCCTTAAGGTTTTTTGAACCACTCCCCTCACGATCCCTTTCTAATTCCCATAATTCATTGGCATACCCTATTGTGTTAAAAAGGGCGATCCTGAGCCAGAATTCATAATCCTCTGCATAGATGCTTTCATCAAACAAACCTGTCCTCTCAAAACAGTCTCTTCTCAAAATCACGGTTCCGGTAGGGATGAAATTGGCTTTCAAGAGCTTCTGATAGGCATTTCGAACATAGAGGGGATCTCCAAAAAATTTTTCATCATAACCATTTTTTTGGAACATGGAATGTATGACTATTTTCCCTCCATCTGAAAACCGTTGTTTATCACCAAAGAGGAAATCGATTTTGGTATTCTCCTCCATTGTATGAACCTGCTTTTCCAGTTTCCACAATGTCCAGAGATCATCACTGTCGAGGAAGGCAACATATTTACCTCTGGCAGCTCTGATACCCGTGTTTCTTGCGCTGGCCCGGCCACCGTTTTTCTGATAAATATAGATAAGTTCGATCGCTTTGCTTGTGGGAGATGTTCGTATTGTTCGATCGCTCCGCTCGTTGGATCGCTTAGCTTGTTCGAGTTGTTCGATGGTTTCACTTGTTTGACACGAGTCTACATCTCGAACGCTTTGAACAGTTTGAACATATTTTCTTATAATCTCTGCCGTATTATCAGTAGAACCATCGTCAACAACGATAACCTCAATCGGCCTGTACTTTTGTTGGAACACGCTTTTCAGGGCTTCGGTTATGTACTTTTCGGTATTATAAGTAGGGATTACGACACTGACGAGAGGATTAGACATTTTGATTGATTAATTATTGAGAGTTTGCAGGTTTAATATACTATTTCAAAGAGGTAACAATAATGGCAAAGATGATTGTCATTAATCATTTGAGGAGCAAAGACACCCCTTTATCCAGAATGTCCTTGGAAGGGGGTTCTAATTCTATTTTTAATCCCCTCCTTGACAACTCGTCTTTGAAGGACTCTATATCAAGAGATGCAATTTCTGCTGCCTTCTTAAGAGATATTTCTTTTGCTTTATAAAGCTCTATGGCAGCTTCCACTCTCAGGCCAGGCTTAGATACAAGTAATGCTCTAAGGGCATCTTCAAAAAGTGATTTTTCATCTTTATATATACCCCTTTTTATAAGTGCCTTAGCTTCCTTTTCTAGTATATTCATAATCTTGCTCCTAAGTTTCAAAATTTCAAAAATTCTAATTTGACTATTATATCACAAATTCCATCTATTCAAATAACCTATACTCATAACTTGAAACCCATAACCTCTTCTCATTCTCATCCCTAAACTAAGTAATTGAGTTATCGAGTTACTAATGAGACCATGAGTAAGGTCACATGACTCTTTTTCTTCTGTCATGCCGGCTTGTCGTTCGACTGAGCTCACGTCGAAGTCCGGCATCCTTCTTGAAGAAAGATTCCCGACAAGCGCGAATGACCAATTATGTGGTATTACTTATGAACTTCTTAGTATCAAGTTACTAAGTTATTAAGTTCAGGATGGTTTAGAATATACTTTTTAATCCTATCTTCAAGTCCTTCAGATAGGGTGATTCAAGGGTGTCATCCTTACTATAGGTCTTATAAAGCATGTAGGTGTTATCCTTTAAAATATAAACCTCTATTAATTCTTCCTTTGGAATTACTATCCAGTATTCCTTTACACCAAATCTTGCGTATAATTTCTTTTTTTGCACAAGGTCCCTGTAGGCAGTGTTCTCTGAGATTATCTCTACCACAAGGTCTGGTGCGCCCTGTATGTTCTTTTCACCTATAATATTCAACCTCTCTTTTGAGATAAACAGTATATCAGGCTGTATAACATTCTCATCATCAAGATATACATCACACGGTGCATAAAAGACTTCTCCAAGGTCATTCGCCTTAACAAATTTTAATATTTCGAATTCAAGCTCCCTTGAAATCCTTTGATGCTTTGGTATAGGCGATGGTGTCATAAGCAATTCTCCTTCTATGAGTTCATATATCTCGTCCTCAGGGGTTTTAAGGTAATCTTCGTAGGTATATTTTTTCTTTTCTGTAACAGTCGGTGCCATAAGGAACCTCCTATTGGTTCTTGTTTATATTCTATTGAACAGATAATACAATGTCAAATAAGCGTTTTTTTGTAAATGCAAACCAACTTTCTTATGTTCTTCATTCCCTCATATAAGCATCAAGGTTCTCTTTAAATCCAGATACGTGTTTATACTCATAATTCCCCACAAGAAGACCAATGGAATAGCTGAGCGTCCGTATGAATACGATCAGAGGGACATAAAATTCTGTCTTCCATCCTGGATGTGCCCTTTTGACCCGTCTGATAATTGGCCTGTAAAATCCCTTGTAAATATAAGCCAAACCAGCAGCGAAAAGTATCAATGTTAAAGGATAGAAAAAAGATATCATCAATAGCACAACCCCTAATAGATAATTTCTGAGATGATAATAAGCACCACTGAGGCTCTTACCTATCCTACCTGCCCCCCTACCGTAAAGATAGAACATCTTCGCCATCTTCCAGAGGGTCTTTCGGGGCCGCCAATGTACGATGGACTGTTTTGCCAACTTGATATTTGCACCCATCTTTCTTAGCTTTTCTTCAAAAAGAGAATCTTCCGCTGTATAAAGCCATTCAGGATAACCTCCTGCCTTCTCCCAGACATCTTTTTTAAAAGCAGCGGAACGCCCATACATGGGAAAGTTATTTTCAGAAATTTCTTCCAGGCAACCTGGTAAAGTCAACAAACCACTAAAAAATTCAAATAGATTGTGCGATTCGACTTTAACCAATCCTGCTACCGCATCCAGGGGATTATTTCTCTCGAAAGGTTTAATCAATTCCTCCAGCCACCTTTTATCTGGCCTGCAGCCTGCATCAATAACTGCGACCAGAGGATATTTAGCATTCTGAATAGCAATGTTCCTCCCCTCTGCAATATTTACCCCTTCTTTCACAATCAGATTAATGTCGTCGTTAATATTTGAATATTTCTTAACTATTTCAACCGTGCCGTCTGATGAGCCACCATCAACAATGATAATTTCTTCGGGCTTATGGGACTGAGCTAATAAGACTTGAAGTAGGCTTTCTATTGACTTAGCCTCATTTAGTACCGTGGTTATTACGCTTACCCGCTCGTTCATCATACACCCGGCAAATTCAGAATTTTGAAGAGAGTTTATGAATTATTTCACTTAGAGCGGCCGTATCCCCTTCGTAAAAATGCGGATAGTTCTTGACAAAATTGTCGAACACTTGATAGGGATTGTAGTTTTCTCGTATTTCTTTCATCTTATTTATTAAATCGGCTTTCGAGTCATATATAATAAAGTTTTCAGACAACTTCCACGCTGACGCATCTGGGCAACGTGCGTCTAACCTATGGGCCATTGGCCATGCCGGGGATGGGGAAAATATACAAGCACCACAGGCCTGCAGTTCAGCTATTGGAACGCCAAAAGCTTCATAAAAAGCCAAAAAATAGATGCTGCATTTTCTGTAGACTTCGGCTATTTCGGAGAAGGTGTAATCGGAATCTAAGACCACGGTCTTAATACCGAGTTCTGACAGGGCTTCTAACTGGACCCTCCTATACTCTTCATAGCTTTTCCGCTCAAAATCTATCAAGGCTATAAATTCCTCTTTTTTTGTCAGATTATAGGACTTAAGCGAATGTATTTCATACCTGTATCTAATGGTGGTTAAAGCGTTTTTAACAAAATTTCTTCCCCTCCAATTAGTTGGCGCATAAATGAGCGGAATACCTTCGTAAAAAATATGGCTTTCGATACCTACCCTCGAAAGCATCCGTTGCAAACCCTCAGCCAACACCCTTGGGCTCCGGAAGGAAGGGCTCGTCAGAATGGCAACCTTTATCTTTTCCCGCCTGTTCTTCATGTCACAGTGCTTCAGCTCTTTCTGAATTGGGCCATTCTTCCCCTCATAAACCCTAAAAACCACCAAATATTCATCTGCATTCTTAGGGCAGGGTTTCGAAAATAGTTCATCACACTTCTTATGAACTGTGAAAAAATAAATAGCGGTATCCCAGTAATATGCCGCCTAATTGGCTCACTAAAAGATTTTCCAGATATTACTCCTTCGTAATAATGCAGTTTTCTGAAATACTGCTTCTTAAGTTTTTCAGAACCTATAACGTGATAAACTAAGGCTGCTGGTTGATATATTATCTTGCCTCCTGCACTTTTTACTCTTTTTAGTAACTCCAACTCCTCTCCACCTATTAATACAGTTGCGGTTCGACCGCGGTTCGGGTTGAAAAAACCAGACTTATTTAGGATCTCTTTTGAAAATGCCATATTCCCGCCAAAAATATGCTCGTCAATCACCTCAAATGCCCTGTGACCATGATCCAAAAAGCCGAAAAATCCCCATAACTCTCTTTTTAACCATCGAGGCATCTCGCTTGCAAACCTCAGATATATACGCCCCCCAACACAATCACATCCGTATTTCTGAAATGCCTCATACAATGATGTTACCCAGTTCCGATCTGTGATAGCATCATCATCGGTGAAGGCTACATACTTACCTTTTGACTCTAAAATACCTCTATTACGAGCATGAGAAAGACCCTGCTTTTCTTCTTTTATATACTTTATTGGAAGGCTTGAATCATTACCAAAGTCTTTCACAACTTCAATGGTATCATCGGTTGAATTATTATCAACTACAACAATTTCCCATTCCAGATTATTGGGGACAACCTGTTCAGAAAGACTTCTTAAGACATTCCTGAGATGATTGCTTCGATTGTATGTGCAGATTATTACGCTTATGTCCAATGAATTAATTATTGCGTTATTGGGTTACTAAGTTATTACGTTATTGGTTATCACATTATTGAGTTATTGCGTTATTGCGTAATTTTTGTCTTTGTAGGCTGGCTATATAAGAATTTAATACTTTTAGTAATCTATAAGCTTCTTCTTTTATATCATGATAGACATCTCTTGAAATGTAATTCTCATCTATACATGTATTAAGATCATCTATCAACTCATTGATTGAACCTCTTGATTGTCTGCAAAATTGTATATTTTCTTGATAATGATAGCATCCAAATCCTTCGGCAATGTTATTTGTAACAGATAAGGCCGCACGGCGCATTTGTGAAGATAGATTATATTTTTCCTCTTCCGGTAGAATCTTTACCATTTTGTATATGTTCTTTCGAAATTCTCTTGCAAGCTTGTATACATCCAAATCTTCAAATGTCCTGATGATAGCCATAATAACAAAGTAACTTAATAACGTAATAACCTAATAACGATTAAGTCTCTCAGCCATTCTTTTCATGTAGTATCTTGCAGGAAGGAGTAAGTTGCCATCGTTTGTCCCATAGGTTAGTTTTAATGCAAATTTCCAAAGGGTATCTGTACCATAAATCTCAAGCCTCCTTAATTCATAGGGACTTACTTGTTCTGAATTAAACCCGGACCTCGTAGAACAGGCTGTCCTGTATCCTGCATCTCTTGTCATATTCATAATAGAATCCTTCATATCACCATAGGGATAAGCAAAATGGTTGATCTGAGTACCGAGGCTATCTTCGAGGAATTTCTTTGAATCCTCGATCTCCCGTTTTGCATCTTTAAGATCTAAGGTAGTTAAACGGCAATGATTTACAGTATGGGAACCGATCGTCATACCATTCTTCTGCATTTCTCGAATTTCGGTCCATCCCATTAGCGGTCTTTCTGGATATCCTTCGCTTATTATCCATCGGTTCGTTTTATTGATAAGCCCACTGACTATGAAGAGGGTAGCCGGGACATTCTGTTCTTTCAGGATCGGTAAGGCATTTTCGTAGTTATCCATATATCCGTCGTCAAAGGTTATGATTACTGGTTTATCAGGAAGGCTAATAGTCTTATTAATAAAATAGTTGTGTAAATCGTCAAGGCTAATCGGTGCATACCCTCTCCATTTAAGATACCTTAACTGCTGCCTGAATCTCTCGGGAACAAGGGCATACCTCTTTTCCATTTTTATGTTCGTCCTCGATATCATGTGATACATCAATATTAAAATTCTCATCTATACATACCAGACTCTATGACGTATTGATCCCTGTATAAGTCCCACCTTCCATGCTGTCTCAAGGATTAACTGATGTTCATCGGTCGGTGGTAAGCCCATGTTTTTCTTCCACAGATATTTCTGGAGTTTATGGAAAAGAAGCAGCAATCCCCTCCGGATGAGAGACCTGTATTCCCAGTAGGTTTCTCGTAAACTCTTCACCCCTGCCTGTTGATATTTCTTATATTTTTTATAGAGCATCACCGAACCAAAAGCATGCCGTCTTTTCTGCCTGAACAGTTCTTCTGGTCTGGATTCGTAGGGGTGAAAAACTATCGCCTCAGGAACATAAGCCACTCTGTAATCAGTAAAAAGTTGCATTCTCCAGGAAAGGTCTGCATCTTCCCCGATAAGTAATTCCTCATCAAACAAACCAATCTTATCAAAGACTTCTTTCCTATAAGCCGCATTGGCCATTGCGGCAAATGGCAAAAAGGAGTTTTCAACGTGTTGAGCCTGGGAAAGATACCCTTTTCTAATAAAAAATCTTTCCAGGGGAGATAAGCTATCATCTTCCTTTGCCGTAATGCCCCCGGCAATACATCCGATGTCTGACTTCTCAAAACCTGAAACAATATTTTTTAGCCAGCCTTCTGTGGCTATACAATCGCCATCAACGAATGCGATGATATTTCCTTTTGCTAATCGTATTCCGGCATTCTTTGCCGCGGCAGTCCCCCTTTTATATTCAACTACGTGAATGACACCGAGGTTTTTCACTATGTCCGGGGTATCATCAGTGGAGTTATTATCAACGACTATTATTTCGTAATCGTCCTTCGGGAAATTCTGCCCCTTCAGGGAATTTACACAGGCAAGTATATTATTCCCTTCGTTATAAGCAGGGATTACAATTAAACAGGTCGGCATTATAACTTCCGGTTGCTTTAAGTGGCACCCTAACAGGATTCGTCCCATACTTTTTCGTAGGCATATGTTTTCCTTTCAGCAAAATTCTTTGCACTTTCCGTTTAAGAGAACCTCGATGATTCTCCTGCTGGCCTGACCATCCCCATAAGGATTCCTTTTTTGAATTTCAGTTGGTGATAACGAATCTCCGTTCAATACCTTATAAGCCGCCTCACATATTGTACCTTTGTCGGCTCCAACCAACTTGGCTATCCCTGCTTTTACCCCTTCAGGCCTTTCTGTAATGTCCCGGGTGATCAAAACATATTTACCTAAGGAGGGCGCTTCTTCCTGAACACCGCCCGAATCGGTAATAATCAAGTCTGCCTTTTTGATTAAATAGACAAAAGACAAATAATCGAGAGGATAAATTAAATGAATATTTTCAATTCCTCCCAGTATCTTATGGACAGGGTCCCACACAGATGGGTTGAGATGCACAGGATAAACCACCTGAACTCCATTGTGAGTAAGCGCTATCTCCTTCAGAGCCAAGCAGATCTCTTCTAACTTAGGTCCAAAACTTTCTCGACGATGGCCGGTCACCAAAACAGTTCTTCTGTCTGGATCCAAAAAATTGAGGGAGTCATGATACATGCTTTCATCGTTCAATTTGGCTGAAATACTTTGCAAGGTATCTACTACGGTATTGCCTGTAACCCAGATTGATTTCGCATCAATCCCCTCGTCCAGTAGGTTAGTCTTTGCAACAGTTGTCGGAGGAAAATGTAAGTCGGTGATACGGCTTGTAAGACATCTATTTATCTCTTCAGGAAACGGGGAATACTTATTCTTCGTTCTCAACCCCGCTTCCACATGGGCAACCTTAGTCCTACAATAGTATGCAGCAAGTGCAGCAGAAAAGGTGGTGGTGGTATCACCCTGTACAAGAACCCAGTCAGGCTTAACTTGATCGATAAGTTTCTTAAGATGCTCAAGAATAGACGCGGTTAAGCTTGCCAGGTCCTGGTTTTCTCTCATAAGGTTTAAATCAAAATCAGGTTTAATGGAAAACAGATCCAGGACCTGATCAAGCATTTGCCTATGCTGGGAGGTTACACAAACTATAGCCTCTGCTGCCGGTGCATGGCGTTTTAACTCCTGGATAACAGGGATGAGTTTTATTGCTTCCGGTCGCGTACCGAATATGGTCAGGACTTTCATCATTTCTTATGCCTCTTTTTGACAATATCCCCAACTTCTCCGGCAAGCTTCGTCCCGTATTTCCCATATTTTACGGTAAGCGAGTCTTTGTGAAGGCGGTAATAGTAAAGAGGTATGCGCAATCTTTGCATACGAAACCGTTTGGATATGCGAATCCAATAGTCATAATCTTCGGCCAGATAAGTATCCGGGTCATATTCTCCTATCTCCTCGTAGACCCTTCTGTGATACAGAAAACATCCCCCGATCAAGTTGTCTAATTGCAAACTTTCAACCGGTCCTACGGCAAAGTATTTATTTATATTGTCATTTTCATCAATATGGTATTCATCCGTATACACATAGTCTATTTGCGGATATGTTAATAGAAATTTGAGCATTGTTTCTATGGCATTTACATCATAAAAATTATCATCTGATGTCCAGGTTAGATACTCACCCGTAGCGTGCTTAAAGCCTGTATTCAAGGCTCGGGGGAGCTTGAGATTTGTGGGATGCCTAATGTATTTTATCCGTTTATCTGAATAGGAGTTAATAATTTGAGGTGTTTCATCGGTTGAAAAATCGTCCACTATAATTAATTCCAAATTACTATGGGTTTGTTCCAGGCAGCTATTGATTGATTTTCGGATATACTTGGCTCCGTTATATGTTGGAAGAACGATGCTGACTTTCACCGATGGGTCATATTTTTTCCAATGCCCTTCAGGCGGTAATTCGATACGATCATGCTTGCAATAGCAAGGAAGATCCGGCATTTTTCTTTTAATAAAAAATCTAAATTCCTTGTTCCAACGTAGGCCGGAAAGGATCAACGCATCAGGGACAAAAGATAACAAAGTATCGAATATCTCTCTTTGTATGAAATAAACCGCAATGAGTGCTAACGAAGCAGGAATACGCTTGTTATTATCTATTGCGCTGAGGAGGTTGCAAAAAAACTTTGTTCTCAATTTATGGCGGCGCTCAAGAGGATAGACTCTCCTGGAGTCTAATTTCAAAGTTGGCCATCCATAGCCTGTGACATAAAGACTATCATTGGTAAGCGCATGGCTGGATGAATTTACACCATCTAATACAGTTACCCCCTCCGATGCCGTTTTATCAATATCAGATGTGAAAATAGATATCCGCATATTGAAGTCTCGTAACTGTTCACCGCAAAGGCGCAGAGGTTTGAGACCAATGACAGGCGTCTAAGAAATACTTTGCTGCCCAGGGAAGCTCTTCACGAGGGAAATAGTTGGCTCCTTTGCCATAACTCCCAAAGAAACCACCACTGTCATTCTGGATTCCTTTCAGATATCTTAAAGCAGCATCCCCCCGGTCGCTCATCCCCAGCTTGTACCATACAATGGCCAGTTGGGCGACGCCGGGAGTGCATACCCAATCTACGCCTGGATATGCAGGTATGCTTCCATTGAATTTCTGCAATGCGGCTACTTCTTTCATGCCTTGTTTCGCCAGATCCGTTTCTCCCAAATCAAAGAGCGCTTCCATAACATATCCATAGAAATGGGATAGTGTCGTGAACGATATCAAATCAGGACGTTGCTTGTAATACGTTAATGCATGACGGGAAGCATCTACATATTCGGACTTCCCAAGTCTCCTGCCCGCTTCCATGAGGGGTGGCAAAACATACAGGTGAATATTGTCGTTGACCATCTTATCTTCAGGCAGGCGCCACATATCAGTCGATGGAGTGGTAATTCTTCCGTCAGATTGAATCTGAGTAAGAATCCAGTCACAGGCCTTTATAGTAGACTCTTTCGCTTGAGGCATGTCATCCAGTACCGTCAACAGGCCGCGTAAAACCTGACCAGTATCAAAAGTGTAGGGCATCCCGTCTGGCGCGCAAAAGGCGCCGTCAGGGTGTTGCACAGAAATCAGCCATAGGGCCAAATCCCTTGCAAAATCTTTTTCCCCGACCTCATAAAGAGTTGGAATAATATACCCGGTAACTTCCGGGTATGATATATTTTGGCCCGTACTAACCGGGAAACCTGCACCCGATATAACCACACTGCGAAACCAGGAAATCGCTTTTTCCCTGGACCGATCTGAAATATTTTTCTTTGCTTCTATAGCAGCGAAAATCCTGTTGGCCGACAACCAAACCTTATCTTTCAGCTGATACATATTTCATATTTCCTCAAACCTATGGAGTTAGCCACGAATGGCCACGAATTTACACAAATAAGGCGGAATCAATTCTAATGAAGCTAATAGTTCACCGCAAAGAGCGCAAAGAAACGCAAAGTTTTTCCTATAGATAATTTTATATGATAAATCTTGATATAGGATTTTGTCTTTATTCGTGTCCATTTGTGTCAATTCGTGGCTGAATAGTTATAAAGAAAATTGTCGTCCTCTTATAGTTGATCCCAGATTTCTCTATACCAGGAAATAGTCTCCTTAAGACCATCTTCAAGGCTGATCCCGGGTTTCCATCCCAGTAAGGATTTTGCTTTTGAGATGTCCAAACAAGTTTTTTGCAGAATACCGGAAGGTGGTATAAGTATGATTGGCTCAATTTCCTTACCGGTAAAGACTTTGCTGATCAACATAACTAGTTCCTTTACTGATATGGGGTTCCCGCCGCCGAAATTAAAGGCCTGTCCGGAAACCTCTTTCTTGTCCAGATTCTCGGCGACGGCTGTGTAAGCTCTGGCCATATCCCTGACATGCAGGAAATCCCATTGAGGGGTACCATCACAACGGGTTAGTTTGGGATGCTGACCATTCATAAGGTACTTAATGGTTATGGGAATAATACGACTGAAATTTGTATCTCCAGGACCGTAGGTCTGCATGAACCGGCATGTAGCAGCCTTTATTCCGAAGATATTGGCATAATATCTTACAGCTATATCCCCAGCCACTTTGGAGGCAGAGTAAACGTTGTCGCCCACCAGAGGCGGGGAATCCTCATTAATCAAGTCCTCTGAGAAAAAAGTTCCGTAATAGCCCCCTGTCGAAGCAAAGACGAGATGAGGGCTTTGTTTTGCCGTACGAACCGTCTCCAGAACATTATAGGTTCCCTGAGCATTTACTACAAAGGTTTCATAAGGGATTAGATTACTCTGAGGCTTAATGGCCTGGGCAGCAAGATGGAAGATGTTTGTGATTTCAAATCGGGTGTTAATCATTTTCAAATATTCCAAATCCCTTATGTCACCCTGTATAAAATTTACCCTGTCAACCAGTCCTGCAAACACCAGGTAGGAATCTTTAGGGAGATGTCGGTCGTAGACATAGACCTTAGCGCCTCTTGATAACAATTCAGCGCATAAGTGTGCCCCGCCAAAACCTGCTCCGCCGGTAACCAGGCAGGGTCTTTTGTGCCAATAAGAATTGTTGTTTTGCATATTATCCTCCGTTTTTGGTTAGGAGACAGAAGACAGAATACAGAAGACAGGAGATTTACGTTTGCCTATTCTTTATGGATTGCATGTATCCGTCTATCATGCGGCTAATTTCGTCGAGATTCTCTTTTAGGTTTTTTGTGTCAGCATATCCAAGATCGTTAGCCAGGATCAGATAATAGCGCGTTTCTTCCAATGAACCTTGTGATATATTGAAATACCGCAGCTTATCAGGTAATCCTCTTTTCTTAAAGCCTTCGGCAATATTTGCTGGGACGGAGACAGCCGAACGTCTTATTTGAGAAACTAAACCGAAACGTTCGTAATTCGGGAAGGACTGGGTCAACCTGTACACGTCAAGGACAAACCGGTGGCTTTTCTGCCAAACACCAAGATCTTCAAAAACCTTAGCCTTCATTTATACCGCCTCCTGCATTCTGCCTTCTGTCTCCTGTATACTGACTACTATACTCTTCTTTTGATTTTGAAAATATTCCCTATAAAACAATATCGTTCTTTCCAAGCCATCCTCAAAACTGATCTCAGGAACAAAGCCAACAGAATCTTTTATCTTTTCACCACATAAATGCTGTTTCTCAATGACAATATGTTGGGGGTCGCCCATTTTTATCCTTATCCCTCTGGCCGTTATCTGATCCCCGATTTCTCCATTAAGTTTCCTTTCCACCTCTGCTACCCTATTTATTATTTCTTTCAGGATGCCAGGAGTTGAAGCATACTTACATCCGGGCATATTATAAATCTCTCCAAAACATTTTTTTTCCTTAGCGAGGAGCAGCATGGCCCTGACAGCATCGTCAATATATAAGTAATCTCTGAAATGATCCAGAGAATGAAAATAGAGTTCTGGTGCCCTCCCCTCTCCATAAATGTGCTTCATTGACTTTGGTATGAGCCTGTAGTCAATATTGAAGTCATAGGGACCATAGAGATTACAGAGTCTTACAATGACAACATTAACTTTAAAAACCTCAGCGTATGATTTTGCAAGAACATCTGCTGCCATTTTTGCTGAATCGTACAGTCCTACAGCCTTGAGAGGGGTTGCATTCTCTTTATAGGGAAGTTCCGATGCTTCTCCATATACCTTGTCAGTAGATGAGAAGAGAACAGAATAGATTGAATTATTCATTTTCCTGACTGCCTCTAAGATATTGACAAGTCCCATCGTATTCGCCAAAACAGTTAAGTAAGGCAGATCCATTGCCTTTTCTACGACTGTTGCTGCTGCAGCAAAATGGAAAATGATATCGCATTTAATCTGTCGAATGATCTCTTCCATAGCAATTTTATCGGTAATGTCAGCAGTAATAATATGAACCTTATCTCTTAAGCCGCAGAGGTTAATTAATGAATCCCGATTCTCATCCGTATCAATATCGAGGACATGAACTTCTGCACCGGCTTTCACAAGAGATTCAACAACGTGGCTGCCGACAAATCCAAAGCCACCCGTTACCAGACATCTCTTGTCTTTATAGAACCTCTTTATATCTTCTGTTGACTCTATTAAATTACTCATACCTTCCCTCCTAAATTTATCTTAAAGTTTCATCTAAAATACCTCTAATGAGACCCTGAAACAAGTTCAGGGTGACAGGGAGGACACTTTTCATTCTCTATTGTGAGCCAAAGGTTCATGTATAGTTATAACCTAAATTGAGCGATTCTTTTTTTGTCATTCCGACTTGTTCGGAATCTTTCCTTGTTTTAAGAAGGATTCCCGACAAGCCCCGTTAGAAAGCTCGTTTCTAACGGGGCAAGCGGGAATGACACTTGTTAGGTGATTACATTTTCTCAAAATGCTATGGTAAATAAGGTCTTCAGTAAAAAATCGCTCAACTTGGGTATAATAAATTTTTGTAGGGCAAGGCTTTAGCCTTGCTTTATCGCTTAGAAGTAAGGGTACCCCCGAAAACTTCTTGAGCCAAACTTCCATTCATATAAGCACGTTCTGTGATTATTCTTAGCCTGCTGGAAGCAGATTCTCTGATCTGCTCTCTATTTTCTATAAGATAGACTGTCTTACCCAGGAGTTCATCTAATGTTACTTTACTTATATCACAGGTACACTTTTCTCTATCCAGGACATCTTCCATAATCCCAAATGCCTTAGTACTATAAGCGAGTGCAAGTGTAGGAATATGCTGTGAGGCGGATGCTATGGTTGCATGTGTTCTTGCGCCTATTAAGACGTCACATTTTCCAATAACTGATTTTAAGTCACGGCAGGAATAATCGCCTCTCAACAGGTATACTGACCCCTTTTCTTTCATTATATTCCGGACCTTTTCGCTTACAACGCGATCATCATTGGAGGGATCATCAGGGTACATAACGTGGGGAACAAATATCAATCTTGCTCTGTATTGCCTTATAATGGAGTCGCACACAGCCGCCATAGTTTTCAGAAAATTCTCCTGATTGGAGCCACCCCATTTTGTTAACGTCTCGCTGACAGAGATCCCGACTGTGAGAGATGAATCCATAGATATACCTTCCTTATTTAATATATTTTTCAGTCTCTCTTCAGAAGATGGCTGTAATAAAAAGGCGGGATCTGCGGTAAGATAAGATGGTGTCTTAATTTTTATATTTTTTAGATACTCATAAGAGATGCCTTCTCGAACTGTTATTAAATCGACTTTGTTGAGGTAGTGTCGTGCAAAATTCAGGAGTTCATCACTTTTATATGGTGATATGGATTGGGCAAATACAAACACAGGCTTCTTCAATGCCTTAGCAATAGCAATTGGGAAAAAGCAATGTTTCACAGAAGTCTCCCCGTAGTCTGCAAGTATATCTCCCCCGCTAACTACCATCAGATCGCAGGATTTTATTGCATTGTAAAAAGAGGGCTTAACCCACAGGATTCTGTCAGTTTTTATTCCATACTTATTAATTGTCAGCCATATCTTATTTCGTAAAGAAAAATCATTTGTCTGAAACCTGTGCTGTATGAATTTACATTCAATGGAAGGATTATCGTAGTTTGCCTGATCAAATTCGGGTTCCCACGAAAAGACTGTGAAATTAGCATCAGGAAATGCCTGCTTCATGATTTCCGTGGTTGTAAAAATAAGAGCCTGACAGCCTTTATTGCGGAAAGAATCGTGTCCTGTAATCAATATATTCATTAGTGAAAAGTAAAAGGTAAAAAGTGAAAAGCTGATTGCAAAAATGAAAAGTTAATTAAAACTAAAATTACCTCAGGGATTTTGATGACCCAATTTCAATTGGTTGGATGATTTCCTAACAAAAAAAACTCAGGAAACTCCAACTGTAACGTGGCCCTGTAATAGGGGTTAACACATTTTTTACAAAGGGGGATTTTGTCGGCCTTAAAATCAAGATGTAACTGTCTAAGAATTTCCTCACCGTTGACTATAATGTGCAAATTATCAATTGAACCCAATTTATCTCTCAACCTGTCTGACAAATGAAATATCCATGTGGAACTATTGTCTTTAAAATATTGGCAATAATGACTGTCATAGTCAAAATCTATTCTGAATTCAGAACCACAGGAAACATTTATCTTCGCATGCATATATCCAATATACTCGTTAAGACCCATAAACTTAAAATCTTTAAGTTTCTCCAACCCCCAAACAAAACCTTTTTCATAAAGGGATACTTCGCGGTCGTGACCATCGGGGGGAGCATTTATCAGGCGGGGAGCATCATCTGAACCATTCCTGGGAGAGTTTTTTGATCCCATCATCCCCATCATGTTTTCAACTACTAAGTCTTTTCCGCAATATCCACCTTTCCCACCTCCACACCAGCCGAAACCTTCCAGGGCTGCCAGCATGGATGTATTATTCTCTGGAGCGATAGAAATACCAGCCCCACCCGGCCGAAGCGCTAAGGGTATTACATTAAATTGGGAGCGGATACCTTCTATGGACCTTTTTATATGCAGGCGCTGAATTTCTGCCGGGATGTCCTTCCCTGTTCGCACATCACCGAATTCCCTGTACCACCTCACTTCAGCC
>JAGUWT010000145.1 GCA_020062205.1 Thermodesulfovibrionales bacterium | reverse complement strand
TTTTGCTTGCTGAAATTATCACCTTTACCAATGAGCAACGTCCTCGTCATATCCGAAAAATAGCCATCAGCCTCTCCCCCCCAGTCTATAATGACGAGGTCCCCAATTCTTAATTTCCTGTCAATTGGCTTAGCATGGGGCATAGCTGCACTCGGACCAGAAGCAACAATGATATCGAATGGAATATGTCTGCAACCATTTTTCTTTAAACTCTCTTCGAGTCTCAGTGCAATAGCCCTCTCACGAATCCCTTGTCTGATGTATGGCTTGACATCAAGAAAGGCAGACTCTGCACGCCTTACTGCTTCCCTGATTGATTGTATCTCGGTAACATCTTTTACTGCCCTCAGTTTTTCTATGAGACCTTTGAAAGCCTTTAAATGTATATCTCTATGAGATAACCTTCTAAAGAATTCATAGGAGACAGAAGACTCAAAGCCAAGTTTCTTTATCGGGTTTTTTTTATAGAGTGCCTTTATGCTTTTAAGCATTCCTCCTTTCCCTATAACAATATCCCAATCCTTTGTCTCTTTTCCTGCCTGTTCCTTATATCGAAAATCAGTTAAAAAGATATTTTTCTCCTTTGTGATGAAGAGAATGCCCGATGAGCCTGTAAATCCAGTGAGATACCGGACATTATGAATATCGGTTACAAGGAAAGCATCAATCTTTCTTTTTTTGAGGGATTCCTGTAGGTGGGAAAGGCGTGAAGAGTAATGAGTGGTAGGTGCCGAGTGCCGAGTCACGAGTCACTTACTGGACAGGATACTCTTTACAGCCCTCAACGCAAGGAGATAGCTCTCGGGACCGAAGCCGCTTATCTGTCCAACAGCAATATCAGATATGAAAGACTTTTTTCTGAATTCCTCTCTTTTGTAAATATTTGAGAGATGCACCTCTATACAAGGTTTCCCTACTGCCAGGATTGCATCCCTTATTGCTATGCTCGTATGGGTATACGCTGCAGGATTGATAATCAATGCATCATGGTCTCCCTTTTGAATAACGTCTATTATCCCTCCTTCACTATTAAGCTGAACCGCTTTCACATCTAAGCCAATATCTGAGGCGAGGGAAGAAATATCCTTGTTTATATCTTTGAGTGTCTTGGCACCGTAAATATCCTTTTCCCTTTTCCCAAGGAGGTTTAGATTAGGACCATGAATAATTAAAACCTTCATTTTGTTTGACCCCCTCATAAATCTTATAGCCACAGAGTTCACAGAGATAATGACTGATTATTTTAAAAAAATTATTCTTTCTCTGTGCTCTCTGTGGTTAATTGTATTATTTTTTTAAAGATTCTTCAAAACCTCATCACGTCTTTTCCGAATTCCATTGAGAAAATTATTCAACCTTGCTATTAACTCCTCTTTATCCTTCCCAATGAGTTTCATGAGGGCTTTCAATTCTTCAGTTCGCTGAAGGACTGAAACATTGCCTGGTTCAATCGAAAGGAGTTTCATATATATATCCATGGCTTCCGTATACTTCCCCTGTGCAATATACAGGTCAGATTCTCTCAACAGATCTTCAAAAGAGGATGTCATTTCCTCTCGTTGTTTTTCTGTTTCTCTTGCCGTGTCTTCTAAATTTTCTATTTCTTGTATTTCTTTGAATCCTTCTTTTATCCCTTCCTCTTGAGCTTTCACTTCTTCTTTATCAGAAACTTCCTCTGTAAGAGAAACATCAGATGGTTGTTCCTCCTGTAGTATCGGAAAAGTTGTATCTGTTATACCAGATTGAACTGTCAATTCCTTCTCGATTTCTGTAATAGTTCGCACTGTATCTTCATCAAGTGGATTCAATGTTAATACCATCCGGAATTCTTCTAATGCCTTATCTCTTTCACCAAGATTTCTGTAAATTTCAGCAAGTTTCCTGTGTACAAAGAGATTATCAGGTTTCGAATTGATGACTTTTTCAAACTCTGCCCTTGCTTCATTGACCATACTTTTTTCAAGGTATATCTTGCCAAGTGAAACCCGTGCACTCATATAATCAGGCTGACTGTTCAGGCCTTTCATAAGGACATCTATAGCCTCATCGAGCATTCCTGCCTTCTTATACTCTTCAGCCAGTGGAAAAAAGAGTTTTGAATTCGGGTCTTTGTCCACCTTTTCTTTCAATCTTTCTAAGTCTTCCTGTGCCATAGTATGTCAAATTTTTTATGACTACAAAGGCTAACCACAGAGGTCACAGAGGAATTAAGGAGAACACTGAGAAAATTAAGTCGCTCTGTGGTCTATAATTTAAAAATATATTGAAAAATGTCAAGCTCTGAGTTCCACCAACCTGTCTAATATTGCATCAGCAACAGAATCCTTGCTCATGAGCGGGAGCTTTCTCTCCTTTTTCCTGTCAATGATAACAACCCTGTTTGTATCGACATCAAATCCTGATCCTGCTTCTGTGATATCATTGAAGATAATCATATCCATATTTTTTTCTCTTCGTTTCTTCCTCGCTCTTGCAATCTTTTGACCTGATTCTGCTGCAAATCCAATGATAAATGGTTTCTCATTCCTTTTCCCTACTTCAGCGATAATATCAGGTGTCCTGGTTAGCCTGAGCAGGAGGGTTTTAGTTTTTTCAATCTTTTCCCTGTCTGTTCCTTCAGGCATAAAATCAGAAACTGCAGCAGACATAATGAGTACAGTTGACGAGTGAAGTTCCCTTTTGATCACATGGAGCATTTCTGCAGCAGTTTCCACAGAAAAGAACTTAACCCCTTTCGGTTGATGTAAGGATGAATGACCGCTGATGAGAGTTACCTCTGCTCCTCTCCTCAGAGCAGCCTTCGCTATAGCATATCCCATTTTGCCTGATGACCTGTTCGATAGAAACCTGACAGGATCAATATATTCTCTCGTTGGGCCAGCAGTTACCAATATCTTTTCTTTCAAGAGGTCTTTCCTGGTTAATGCAGCCCTTATTGCTTCAATGATGTCAGAGATGTCTGACATTTTTCCCATGCCTTCTTCTCCACATGCGAGTTCCCCCTTTTCAGGGCCGACCTGAATGATTCCACGAGATACAAGAGATTTCAAGTTCTCCTGAACTATGTGATTCTCATACATTCTCCAGTTCATTGCAGGTGCGATAACAACTTTGCCTTGAAATGCAAGGAGACATGTGCTCAGGAGGTCATCTGCTATTCCATGTGCCAACTTGCCGATGATATTCGCTGTTGCAGGGGCAATCACCATTACATCTGCATGAGCAGGCAACATTATGTGCGACATGGGATCGCTGAAAAGGTCTGTATAAACCTTATTCTGGGAGGCAATCTCGAGCGAAAGCGGGGTTATAAACTTTTTGGCTGCATCGGTCATAATAACATTGACCGATGCCCCTTCATCTCTGAGTCGTCTTGTTAATTCAACAGCCTTGTAAGCTGCAACTCCTCCTGTAACACCAAGGAGTACAGTCTTATTCCTTAGCACCTTCCTCTCTTCTTTCGATAAAATAGTCCTCTGCAGCCTTTGATTCCTGTGACTCTTTTTCATGGAGATAGACCTTTAAATCTTTTTCAAGCTCTGTGAGGTCCTCGCCAGCAATCTCCCTCTTTCTCTCCTCAAGGAGTTTTCGAAAGTCAAATTTCCCGGCTGTTTCCCTTGCCTTTTTTGCTTCTTCGCCAGTCAGGAATTCTATGGCATTACCGATTGTTTCTTCGATAGCGATGGTGGTGACCTTTTTTGCCTTTGTCTTGATCTTCGGCTTAGCGCCTAAAGAGAGCTCCTTTGCCCTCTGAGATGCTATTACGACAATCCGGTGTTTCCCGTCAATCTTGTTACGGTCATATTCGATTGGTAACGAAATAATATCCATGTGCTCCGTGTCCTCCTTCTATCTAACGTAAAAATTGCTCTTCAATCCACTGGGTGTCAATCATTTTTGTGCTGACCCTATGCGCGATTATAATTGCCTCAAGCTCCCTGAGTGCAACATCAAGCTTACTATTTACTATAACATAATCATACTCACGATAGCTTCTTATTTCATCAATCGCTCTCTTGAGCCTTTTTTCTATATCTGACTGAGAATCTGACTTTCTCTTTTTTAGTCTTTTTTTCAGTATTTCCATGGAAGGTGGCAGTACAAAAATATATACCCCTCTTCTATACTTTTCCTTGAGCTGTTTTGCCCCCTGTGTATCAATGTCCAGGAGAACATCAATACCTGAATGAATCATTTCTTCAAGCTTGATCTTCGATGTGCCGTACAGCTCTCCATGTACCGTAGCCCATTCTACAAATTCACCCTGTTGGATTCTCGACTGGAATTCCTTTCTGCTGATAAAAGTGTAATCAATGTCATTGTCTTCTTGTGGTCTTGGATTCCTTGTCGTGTACGATACAGAACACTTCAGATTATGGAGTGATTGGGGTAATTTCTTACAGAGCGAAGTTTTTCCAGCACCCGAAGGCCCAGAGATGATAAATAAACGACCTTTATTCTTTTTCTCCTGCAATTGGTTCTTTGCCTTCAAGAAATCTCTGTGTAATTGTTTCTGCCTGAAGTGCAGACAATATCACGTGATCACTAGCTGTTATTATTATTGAACGGGTGCGTCTCCCTTCAGTAGCGTCGACTAACTTACCTCTTTTCTTGGCCTCCTCACGAAGCCTCTTCATGGGTGCAGAACCAGGTGTTACAATGGCTACAACCTTGGATACAGAAACCACATTTCCAAACCCTATATTGACTAATACAGGGGTTAAATCACTTTTTTTCATACTCGCTCCTTCATGGAGCACATACTTATGTGCTCCATTCATTGTATA
This sequence comes from Thermodesulfovibrionales bacterium, assembly GCA_020062205.1. Lineage (GTDB taxonomy): Bacteria > Nitrospirota > Thermodesulfovibrionia > Thermodesulfovibrionales > SM23-35 > VGWY01. The sequence goes on along the minus strand of JAGUWT010000145.1, from coordinate 5,714 downwards.
TTCTGTGCCTGTTCTCTCATCTTTTCAATCTCTGTCTTCATTTCAACTGTCAAACTGGATATCGCATAATCACTTGATTTATTCGCTATCGTATTTACCTCTCTGTTAATCTCCTGGAGAAGAAAGTCGAGTTTTTTTCCGATGATATTACTATTATTGAGAATCTCTATAAACTGTTTTACATGGCTTTCTATCCTACTTATTTCTTCTGATATATCGAGTTTTTCTGCCATGAGGGCAGCCTCTTGAACTATTCGATTATTATCTATCATCCCATCCTCGACTATCAACCTCAATCTTTCAATAAATTTTTTTCTCCATTTTATAAGTTCATCTGGCGCTAATAATTTTATTTTATTATTCAACTCACGCAATAACTCTATTCTCCCTAAAATTTCCTCTGCGAGAAGGTTGCCTTCCCGAATTCTCATTGATTCGACATTAGAGACAGCGTCATGAAATGCAGTAAAAAGTGTATCTATGTCATATTGAGGCTTCCCTTCCACAATGATTTCTCTGAATCCAGTGAGTGTTTCAATGTCTATTGTACCAGGGAGAGAGAGTTCTCTCTGCAAATCCTGTAATGCGGCACAGATGTTTCTTGATAATTCTTTATTGATGATTAACTGTGTTGCCTTATTATTGTTTGTCGTGATAGATACATCAAACCTCCCTCTTTGAAACCTTCCTTTCAGGATATTTCTTAAAGGTATTTCATATTGGTTCATGTAAGGGGGCAACTTTATTGAAATGTCCATATACCTGTGATTTAAAGAACGGATTTCAACCGTAAATTCATTATTCGATGCACTGCCAAAACCTGTCATGCTCTGTATCATCAATGTACATAGAATATAAAGAAGTCAGACGATTTAGTCAAATATGGTAAGCATTTAGCTTGAAAAAAAACTTATAATTAACTAAAATTATCCTACAAAGCGATAGTAAATATGAAAAAACTCAAAAGTATTAACGACCTTATTGCCTTTCGTGAGCATCTCTACAGAGAAGGAATCTTAGCTCCTGGCAAGAAGAGAATAAGAGTTTGCTGTGGAACAGGCTGTAGAGCAAACCGTTCTTTAAAATTAGTTAATGAACTCAAAAAAGAGTCTCAAAGAAGTGAAACAGATGTTGAAATAATCACGACAGGATGTCAGGGCCTCTGCCAGAAGGGGCCTGTTATGATAGTCGATCCTCAGGGATTTTTTTATCACAAGGCTCAACCAGAACATGCAAAAGATATAATAGCCCGTACTATCGAAGAAAAGCCTTTACGGCGCCTTCTGTATCACCGTTCCATTGGAGAAAAATATGCCTACTCCATCGATGAAGTGCCTTTTTATCATAAGCAAGTCAGGGTTACCCTTAGGAATAATGGGGCAATAGATCCTACCAATATTCTTCATTATATTACAGTTGGCGGTTACAGGGCTTTAGAAAAAGCACTTTCAACAATGACCCCTGAACGGGTATTGGATGAAGTAGATAAAGCAAACCTCAGGGGGAGAGGCGGAGCGGGATTCCCTGCAGGTAAAAAGTGGAGACATGCAAAAAGAGTTCCTGGCAATATAAAGTTTGTTATCGCAAATGGAGATGAGGGCGACCCTGGTGCATTTATGGACAGGTCACTCATGGAAGGCGATCCTCATAGCCTGCTTGAAGGAATGATGCTTTGCGCCTATGCAATTGACGCACGGTACGGAATTATCTATGTTCGTCATGAATACCCATTGGCTGTCAAGAATCTCGGTATTGCTATTAAACAGGCAGAAGAGCTCGGACTCTTGGGTAAGAATATTCTCGGTAAAGGATTTGATTTTACAATCCAGATCAAGGAAGGTGCAGGTGCATTTGTCTGCGGGGAATCTACTGCGTTGGTTGCATCTATAGAGGGGAAAAGGGGGTTCCCGAGCGTAAGACCTCCAAGGCTCTCTGATACAGGAGGAGGAGTCTGGGGATATCCTTCTAACCTGAACAACGTGGAAACCTATGCTTGTGTTACATTGATTATAGAGAAAGGAGCAGACTGGTTTCGCAGTATCGGGACACCATTATCACCAGGGACTAAGATCTTTGCACTTACGGGAAAGGTTGTTGACACAGGCCTTATTGAGGTCCCTATGGGGATAACCCTGAGGGAGATTATATTCGATATTGGTGGCGGGATTTTAAATGATAAAAAATTCAAGGCAGTCCAGACAGGAGGGCCTTCCGGTGGCTGTATCCCTGAGCATTACCTTGATCTGCCCGTAGATTTTGATTCCCTTGTGAACGTTGGTTCTATAATGGGTTCGGGCGGAATGGTAGTGATGGATGAAGATAACTGTATCGTGGATATTGCAAAATATTTCCTTTCTTTCTGTCAGGCAGAATCCTGTGGCAAATGTTATCCCTGCAGAATCGGTACCTATCAGATGCTCCAGATACTCGAGAGAATAACATCAGGCCTTGCTGAAGAAGGCGATATAGAGAAACTTGAGAGGCTTGGGAGATTTGTAAAGGAAGGCTCTCTCTGCGGTCTTGGCAAAAGTGCACCAAATCCTGTTCTTACCACGATTAAATATTTCCGTGATGAATACGAAGAGCATGTGAAGGATAAATATTGCAGGGCAATGGTCTGCACCGGACTTGGGTTATTCTCAATAAACATGGATATATGTTACCAGTGTAAGCGTTGCACAGAGGCATGTCTATTTGATGCAGTAAAAGAGTCTAAAGAAGGTGGATTTTATATAGACCAGGTACTCTGCCAGAGATGTAAGGCATGCTATGTGGCATGTCCTTTAGGTGCAGTGGAAATCAAAGAACAGCCTGTGCTTGTCATAGATAAAGATACATGCTACCTTTGCGGCCTCTGTAAAGATGTATGCCGGGTAAATGCATTTAAGCAGACTTCAACAGGATACATGATAGATCATAATCTGTGTAAGAAGTGCGGTGATTGTTACAACGTATGTCCTATAGGAGCTATACGGTATGAGAAGGTGGGCAAGGTTTTAATAAGTGAAAATATTCAGCCTGTAACTGTAACCGAGGGCAAAGAGGAAAAAATCGAGGAAATAAGGGTTGAGGACATCAGGAAAAGGGCTGAAGAGAAGGCCTGTCCTGTTCAAATGTCCCTTTCTTTTATTGAGGAATTCATTGCAGGACCGATGTGTGGTAAATGCTATCCCTGTTCGCTGGGGACAGAGGAAGCAAGGGCCAGGTTAATCAGACTGAGCCAGCATCTTGAGAATGTCAGCGAATCAGATATTCAAGCACTTAAAAGAATCGGTTTTAATATGATAGAAGGCTCATTCTGTAAGAAGGGTAAGGATACAGGGAGGTTCCTCGTTGAAACAATTACTTATTCAGAGGAGGAGATGAATCAGCACCTCGCTGGTGTTTGTCCAAAGAAGGAATGCATCAGTCTTGTTGAATATATCATAAACCCTGACCTGTGTATTCTATGTGAAAAATGTTTAAAGGCATGTAGGTATGATGCAATACGGGGAGAAAAGCGAGAGCCTTATCTTGCTGGACAACCGCCTTTCGAAATACAGCAAATGAAATGTACACGGTGTGGAGTGTGTGTTAAGGTCTGCCCAACAGGGGCTATTGAGGTCACAACAACAAAGGTAGACGAATTAATCACTGGATAATAACTTTATGCAATAGAGGAGGTTCTGATGGAGAAATTGGTAAAACTTCAAATAGATGGGAAAGAGGTTAAGTCGCCAGCGGGCATGAATCTTATTGATGCGGCAGAGCTTGTCGGCATTCATATACCACACCTCTGTTACCACAAAGGTTTGAAGGGTGTTGGTGCCTGCAGGCTATGTCTTGTAGAAATAGAAGGTATGAAAGCACCTGTTATAGGATGCAATACTAAGGTTAGGGAGGGAATGGTTGTCCACACGAAGACCGATAAGGTGCAAGAAATCAGAAAGTTTGTTATAGACCTTATCCTTTCCATACACCCGCTCGATTGCATGACATGTACAAAGGCAGGGATGTGCAACCTCCAGCAATATGCTTATGAGTTTGAGCTTAAGGAAACATCCTTTACAAGAAAAAAGATGGGCTACCCGGTAGATGAAACAAATCCCTTTATACGGAGAGATCCTGAATACTGCATCCTGTGCGGCAGGTGTGTGAGGCTCTGCGAGGAACAGGGTACAAAAGTCCTTGAATTTATGGGAAGGGGTATTGAATCAATGGTTGGGACTGCATACAACAAGCCTCTTCTGGAATCAGGATGTACCTTCTGTGGAAGCTGTATTGATGCATGTCCTGTGAATGCCCTTCCTGAAGCAGACAGATGGCGTAAAGGGAGAGAATGGGAGTATGAAAAAGTAAAATCTGCATGTCTTCTCTGCGGCAATGGCTGTGGCATCATTGTAAGCTCTAAAGATGGCAGGATACAGAAGATTAATACAGGAGAAGAGATAGGCTCAGCAAAGAAATATATCTGCGCGTATGGGAGATTCGGGTATGACTATATTGAGTCAGAAACGCGGCTGAAAACTCCCCTGAAAAGAACAGATGGTAAGCTCAAAGAGACTACGTGGAAAGATGCCCTCAGCATAGTTGCCGATAAGCTGAAGAAAGCAGGCGGGGGCGCAGGATTTATAAGCGTTGCAGGGATTATGAACGAGGATGCGTTAGCCCTGAAAAAGCTTGCTAAAAATGTTGTTAAAACGAAGAACTTTGATACAACTATGAGTCTCTATGCAGACGGTGATTCTTTAAAGAACTCTCAAACAACGCTTATCAGTACATCAGACCTTATTGTACTTGTAGGTCTAAATCCATCCCAGTGGGAGAGGATTTTACCTGCACTTGATGCCTCTATAAGAAAAAGGGTCAATCGAGGAGCAAAACTTATTGTCATCAATTCCTCTGATATAAAGATAGAAGAGGTGGCAATAATCAATCTGAAAGGAAACGAGATATCAAACCTCAAGGGGATTGCAAAGGCTTTAATAGGGAAGGGACTGAAAGCAGACAGGAAATTAGAATCTTCTCTCAAAGATGTAGCAATTACAGAAGAAATCGAAAAGGCAGCAAAACTTATTATTGAAGCCAGTGAACCGCTCATATTTTCTTCTCCTTCACTGTTTGAAGCGTCAGCCAATATTGCACTCATCAAAGGAAAGGTGATAGCTGTTGGATTTGAGAGTAATGCGAGGGGTATCGCACTGATGGGTTTGACAACAGACGGTAAGACCTATAAGGAAATGCTCAATGATGGATTGAAAGTCCTGTATGCTGTCGGTGAAGTGCCTCTTAACAAAAGGCCAAATACAGATTTCCTCATCGTGCAGAACTCACACCTTACAGAGCTTGCTCAACAGGCAGATATTGTGCTGCCTTCGGCAACCTTCTTCGAGTATGCCGGCACGATAGTAGATTATCTGGGACGACTGAAGCATCTTCATAGAGCGATAGAGCCTCTGGGAGAATCAAAAAGCCATGGGGATATCTTTATTGCCATTTCAAAGATTATGGGAGCTACGATAAAAAAATCAACGGAAGAAGAGGTTAAAAAGGCATCACAGGTAAAGACGAAACTGGCATTCAAACCATTTGTGAGGAAAGAAGGACTTGATATATCTCCCAATGAGTTCATCGAGTCTATCAATAGATCTGTTATTCATGGTTCAAGGCTCTTATGGCTTAAAGAGGCAGTGGGAGCAACAGCAGCCTGAATCGCAACAGATCGCTGAAAAAAT
>JAGUWT010000046.1 GCA_020062205.1 Thermodesulfovibrionales bacterium | reverse complement strand
AATTCCTCTTTCAATCTCTCTATTTCTTTTTTCAACTCTATCATCTTTAACTCCCTTCCAATAGCCATTTGATAAAACTCTTCAAGCTCTTTTACTCTTTTCTTGATCTCTTCTTCAGCCCGCTTCCGCTCGGTGATGTCTATAGTCATTCCAGATATAACATCCTTATCGAGAAGCGCACTTAAAAGTACATCCTTAACTTTCTTTGTCTTCGTGAGCAGTTCAGTCTCGAAACTCTCAACCCGGACCATTTTCTTGAGATTTTCAATCAAAATATCCCTATCCTTAGGATTTTTGTATCTCACCAGAACACTTTCAGCCATCATTTCTTCTTTTGACTGGAATTCTAATATCTTTGTAAGAGCATCATTTACATATAGAATGTCGCCTTTAAGGTTGGTTTTATAGATTCCAACCAAGGCGTTATCTACAAGGTTTTTATATTTTTTCTCAGACTCAAGCAGTGCTTCCTCTGCACGCTTGCGCTCGGTGATATCAATTCCTGTTCCCAAAATGCAAGGTTTACCATCCTTTGAAGATGGGAGAACTGTGCATCGCCACTCTATAAGCCGTTCTTCACCTGATTTCGTTATCCAGGGATTCTCGTGCGGAGCACGCACTTCAGGTGAATACAGATCAGCAAAGCGTTTCTGAACAATAGGTATCCATTCAGCCGGCAAGAATAGCTCCGGAATAGTTTTCCCTATAACTTCATTTCGTTTGTAGCCCGTTAATTCCTCACAGGCTCTATTAAATAAGATAATTTTCCCATCTGAATCAGTGAGGACAGTCAGGCTTGTCGCAGTCTCTACTACTGCCTCAAGAGTTTGTTTAGTTTCTCTAAGCGCTTTTTCCTTTTCCTTTTGTTCACGTCGAACTACTGCTTCACGTAACTCCCGCTCAATCGCAGGGACGAGCCGCTTCAGATTACCTTTCATAAGGTAATCATATGCGCCTGCCTTCATGGCTTCCACAGCGATTTCCTCGCCGATACCGCCTGATACGATAATAAATGGAATGTTAAGTCCTCTTTCCTGTAAAATCTTTAACGCACCTAATCCGCTGAAGTGTGGCATGACATAATCTGCAATAATTACATCCCATGTCTGTTTATCTAACGCAGCATTCATTGCTTCGGCTGTCTCTACTCGTTCAAAGGTTGGTTCATAACCCCCATGTTTTAATTCACGCACTATCAATAAACAATCGTCTTCCGAATCCTCTACAATTAAAACTTTAAGCGGCGTACCCATGTAGCCTCCTTTTTTACGATAGACGATAGACGATCGCTCCGCTAAGACGATGGACGATATCATCCCTCATCCCTCATCCCTCGTTACTCGTTCATTTACAAAATGTATCTGCTTTTCGTTCCATCGTAATAAGCATTGCAAAGATATGCTCATACTTTTCATCAAGTTTTTCAAAAATTTCCTCGTCAATATAATTACATTTTATTGCGAATTCTAACCACGTTTGCGTTTCTGCTGCTTCTTGTGCTGCATCTGATAATTTATTAATAAAAACAGCTTTGTATCTCCTCTTACGCCAAGCTTCAGCAAGATTTGTGCATACTGATCTGGAAGATCTGCGTACTTGATCTGTTAAAGAATACTTTTCTTCTTTTGGAAAACTTTTAGTTATTTCGAATATTTCCATTGCCGTATCAAAAGAAAGATGATAAACCTCCAAATCCCTTACACTTTTTAATCTTATTGTCATTTTTGCTTTGCGTCCTTCGTCTTTCGTCCTTCGTCTTTCGTCCCTCCTCATTACCTCCTTTCAGGTGGTGGCTCGTTTATTACAAGCCAGTATAGCCCCAATTGCTTTACTGCCTCAATGAACTGGTCAAAATCTACCGGTTTCCTGATGTAGCTGTTGGCGCCAAATTTGTAACCGTTAATCACATCCTGTTCCTCTTTTGAAGAGGTTAAGATAACAACGGGAAGGAGTTCTGTCCGTTCATCGGCACGCAGGCGTTTAAGCACTTCAAGGCCATCAATCTTGGGTAGCTTCAAATCCAGGAGAATAAGTTCCGGAATAATACTCATGTCACGTCCTGCGTAGATACCTGTGCCAAATAAATAATCCAGCGCCTCAGCTCCATCGGATGCTACCACTACCTCATTTAAGATTTTATTCTTATTGAGTGCCCGGATAGTTAAATCCACATCATCAGGATTGTCCTCAACTAATAAGATAATCTTTTCGTCCATATTTTCCCTCCGTGATAAATGATTACAGCGATATAATAACGATTACAGCGATACGGTTATCGTTGTAATCTTATTTTTCCATCGTTGTAATCATGTAGTTATATCATTAACCGTCTTACTTCGCATTTACGATTACCAAAGTTAATAAGAAGCCCTACTTTCAAATTCGATGCTTTAAGATAAGAAATTACTTGACTTTCAAATAGTTTTGGCATTTTACCTTCAACTGCTTTTATTTCAACAATAACTTTGTCTTCTATCAAAAAGTCGACTCTGAATTTCCCAATACTTTGATTATCATATTTAACCGTGAATTCTTTCTCTGAAATATATTGTAACTTTAATTTTTCAAGGGCGATTTTAAGGGCATTCATATATATACGTTCTATGAACCCTGGACCTAATTCATTATGAACGCCGTAGCAGGCTTCAATAATCTTAGCAGTTAGTGGATCTCTTTCTTTTTCCGTCGCCGTAATCATATTCTTCCATCGTTGTTATCTTATTTTTTTATCGCTGTAATCTTTTTTTACAGTGTAAAAAAGAATGTTGCTCCTTTCCCCACCTCGCCCTCTGCCCAGACACGGCCGCCGTGGCGGTGGATGATGCGCTGAACTATAGCAAGACCGATTCCGGTGCCAGTGAACTCTGTCTGAGAATGAAGGCGCTGAAAGGCACCGAACAGTTTGTTAGCATATGTCATATCAAAACCAGCACCGTTGTCACGTATAAAATATACCAGTTTACCTTCGTGTTGTGTAGCACCAAATTCTATCTTTGTGCGTACATTCTTTCCCGTAAATTTATAGGCGTTGCCGAGAAGGTTATCCATTGCTATGCGGAGGAGCCGGGCATCCCCATGTACAACTAAATCTTTCTGTATGACAAATTCAACGTTGCGATCCGGTTGTGTTTTTTGAAGTTCCGATGCAATTGTCTTAGCAAGTTTACTCAGGTTGACATCTTCACGGTACATATTGCTACGAGCCACACGAGACAGATTCAGCAAATCATCAATAAGCTGAGCCATGCGCTGGCTTGCCCCACGTACACGCTGGATGTAGTTTATACCTTCCTTGTCCAGTCTATGGGCGTATTCTTCTAATATAGCTTTGCTGAATCCGTCTATACTCCTCAGAGGTCCACGGAGGTCATGGGAGACAGAATAACTGAAGGCTTCCAGTTCTTTATTAGCAGCTTCAAGTTGAGCAGTACGTTCAAGAACACGTTGTTCAAGCTCTTCGTTGAGTTTGCGGATTTCTTCTTCAGCCTTTTTGCGCTCGGTAATGTCACGGATGATATTCAGATAATATTTTTCCCCTTCAACTTCAATGATACGTGCACTGTTTTCTACTGGAAATGTTGTTCCGTCTTTCCGTTGATGCCCGGTCTCAAACACCAGTCCGTTCTGTTCTTCCACCTGCTTCATCTGTGTATCAAAGAGTGATCGGGTCTCAGGGGATCGTAAATCCTTTAGATTGAGTTGAAGCAATTCATCACGGTTATACCCATAAGATGATGCAGCACGTTCATTGGCATCTACAATTTTT
>JAGUWT010000188.1 GCA_020062205.1 Thermodesulfovibrionales bacterium | reverse complement strand
TAAATTATAAAACGATTCTTTCCCTTTGTATAGAGCAGAGTCTGATAGTTCCTCCTCAATTCTGAGAAGCCTATTATATTTTGCAACACGCTCACTTCTTGCAAGGGAGCCTGTCTTGATAAAACCAGTATTGCAGGCGACTGATAGATCTGCAATCGTTGTGTCCTCTGTTTCTCCAGATCTGTGTGAGATGACAGCAGTATATCCAGCCTTTTTAGCCATCTCTATGGCATCAAGCGTCTCTGTTATAGTGCCTATCTGGTTCAATTTGATCAGCACGGAATTTGCAATTCCCAGTTCTATCCCTTTTTTTAGGATACTTGTGTTTGTAACAAATATATCATCACCAACAAGCTGAACCTTTTTGCCAAGCCTCTGTGTCAATTGCTTCCATCCATCCCAGTCATTTTCTGAAAGACCATCTTCAATCGAGAGAAAAGGATATCTGGATATCATATCTTCGTAATATGAGATCATGTCATCTGATGAAACCTTTTTGCCTTCAAACCGGTAAGAGCTATTGTCGTATAGCTCTGATGCAGCAACGTCAAGGGCAAGATATATGTCTTTTCCAGGAACATAACCAGCCATTTCAATAGCCTGTATGATAAGCGTCATAGCTTCTTCATTCCTCGATAGATTCGGTGCAAAACCTCCTTCGTCTCCCACTCCAGTAGAAAATCCATTTTTCTTGAGTATTCCTTTCAAGGTGTGGAATATCTCTGCTCCTGCCCTGAGGGCACTTGCAAAATTACTCAGCCCTGCTGGCATGATCATGAACTCCTGTATATCAAGATTATTGTCAGCATGGGCTCCTCCATTCAGGATATTCATCATCGGCACAGGAAGCTCTTTTGCATTGCATCCCCCAATGTATCTATACAAGGGCAGCCCTGTTTCCAAGGCAGTTGCCTTGCATACAGCCATTGAGACACCGAGTATAGCATTTGCACCAAGTTTGTTCTTATTTTCTGTGCCATCAAGTTCTATCATGGTAGTATCAATAAGGATCTGGTCTTCGGAATTCATTCCTCTTAATGGGGGCGCTATCTTTTTCATCACGTTTTTGACTGCATTGAGGACCCCTTTACCAAGGAATCTTTTTTTATCACCATCTCTCAATTCCAGAGCCTCTCGTTCACCCGTTGAAGCACCTGAGGGGACAATCGCTCTGCCAATGACTCCACTTTCCAAAAATACCTCCACCTCGACCGTTGGGTTACCTCTGGAATCTAAAACCTCCCGTGCAAATATGTCTATAATCTCACTCATAGAGCCTCCTCTCTTGTTACTGTTTTGTCACACTTACTAAGAAGTTTACAAGTAAGGCTACATTGTGTGTCATTCCCGCCCTGGCCTCGCTCTGCGAAGCAGGGCAGGCTTGTCGGGAATCTTTCTTAACGATTCTGGACAAGCCAGAAGGATTGCGGACTGATCCCTGACAAGCAGGGACAAGAGCCGCAATGACAGAAAGCGTTAAGAATGTTGTCTTACTAATGACCGCATTAGTACATAACCACAACATTGAGAATAGTCCTCTTATTTCCTGGGTACATGTATCGCTTCCCCATAAATATCCTCTGCTGCTTCCATTATGCCTTCTGCGAGGGTAGGATGGGCATGAATCATTTCTGAAATATCCTTTATCGTAAGGTTATTCTTTATGGCGAGTGCTGCTTCGTGAATGAGGTCAGAGGCATGGTGGCCTATAATATGTGCGCCCAGGATTTTATCAGAGTCACTATCAGCAACGATCTTAACAAAACCTGCAATCTCTCCAATCGCATGAGCCTTACCAAGTGCCCTGAATTGAAAATGGCCTGTCTTCACATTAATTCCCTTCTCTACTGCCTGATGTTCCCTGAGTCCGACAGATGCAATTTCAGGTGATGTAAAGATACCAGCCGGGACAACAGCATAATCTATTTTTTCATCACCACCCATGACATTCCGTGCTGCTGTTATCCCTTCTCTTGAAGCAACATGGGCAAGGAGTATGCCACCAATAACATCACCGATAGCATATACATAAGGAATATTCGTCTCCATCTTTTCATTGACGATAATCTCACCACGACTACCCTTTTGTATACCAATTGCTTCGAGGCCGATACCGTCACTATTGAACATCCTGCCGATCGATACAAGTACTTTTTCTGTGATAATCTCTTTCCCGTCTGACAAAAAGGCATGAACACCATCACTTTTTATCTCTATCTTTTCGATCTGAACATTTGTAGAGAGTTTTACCTTTTTTTTCTTCAGCTCTTTTTCAAAAAGTGCAGATATCTCGAAGTCCTCTGTGGCTATTGCCCTCGGAAGCATTTCGACCATGGTGACATCAGAACCAAGTTCTTTATAAATACATGCAAATTCACAACCAATTGCACCAGCCCCTACAATCAGAAGTGTTCGGGGAATATCTGTGAGGTTAAGGGCATCATCACTCGAGATTATTCTTTCCCCGTCCATTGGGAATGTCGGGATATGAGCTGGCCTTGAACCTGTGGCAATGATAATGTTATCTGCTGTAACAATTTCCCTTGAGCCATCTTTTAATGTAACTTCTATGCTATGAGGAGATAAGAGTACTCCGCGTCCTTCTTTTAATGTTATATCCCAGCTTTTAAAAAGGTTTTTTATACCCTTTACGAGGGTATTGACTATCTTGTTCTTTCTTTCGACAATCCGTGAAAGATTCGGGATTATTTCACCCTTCAGTTCAATCCCGAATTCCTTTAATTCTTTTGCTTTTGCAAAAATCTCTGCAGATGTGACAAGGGCTTTTGAAGGGATGCAACCTCTGTTGAGACATGTTCCGCCAACCTCGGTTTCTTCAATGACTGTTACCTGTGCACCTAATTGCGCAGCTTTAATCGCTGCAACATATCCCCCGGGACCTGTACCGAGGATGGCTAATTTCACCTGACTTCCTCTTCAACATATTTCTCATATTCAGAAGCATCCATCAGGTCGTCAAGTTCTGACACATCATCAATTTCAAGAATAGCGATCCATCCTTTTCCATAAGGATCATCATTTATTATCTCTGGAGACTCTGAAATGTCTTCATTCACTTCTATAACTCTTCCACTCAGAGGGGATATTAATGATGAAGTTGCTTTGGTTGATTCGATCTCACCAATCTCGCTATTGGCTTCTATATCAATATCAACCTCCGGAAGGTCAATGTAAACGATGTCGCCGAGTGCATCTTGTGCATATGCAGTTATGCCAATGGTAGCCTTCCTGCCTGATACCTTAACCCATGTGTGTTCTTTGTGGTACTTGAGGTTATCCGGATTCATCATTTCCTCCTTTTGAAATTTTCTCAAATTGAGATTTCTTATCACAGTTTTCTATTTTTTGTCAACCTTTTGTCAACTTTATTTTCAGTTCGATAATCTTTTTGAGTGCGTCTTCTGGTTTCAGTCTTTTTACATCAAGATTGATGATTTCTGTAGCAACCGATTCAGTCACAGGAGAGAAGAGGTCAAGCTGAAATGCGCCTTTCCGCATCTTTCTATCTGAAAATCTTGGCCTCCCTGTTTCATTGAGCTCCTCTTTCTCAAGATTGGCAAGCACCTCTTTTGCCCTCTGAATAATTCCGTCTGGCAGTCCTGCTAATCGTGCAACCTGTATGCCATAACTCTTGTCTGCTGATCCCTTTTCTATCTTCCTGAGAAAGATAATCTCATCGCCCCACTCCTTAACGGCTACATTGTAATTTCGTACCCCATTGTGGATGAGTGTAAGTTCTGTCAGCTCGTTATAATGAGTTGCAAAGAGTGTTCTTGCTTTTATCTCGTTCAGAATATATTCGGCGACTGACCATGCTATGCTTATTCCATCAAAGGTGCTTGTTCCTCTTCCTACCTCATCCAGTAATATAAGGCTTTTATCTGTTGCATTATGTGCTATATTCGATACCTCTATCATTTCGACCATAAACGTGCTTTGACCTTTTGCAAGGAAATCAGATGCACCTATCCGTGTGAAAATCCTGTCAGCAATCCCTATCCGTGCATCTGATGCAGGGACAAAACTTCCCATCTGTGCCATGAGAACGATAAGGGCAATCTGGCGCATATAAGTTGATTTTCCGGCCATGTTCGGGCCTGTGATGATCAGGAGGCGATTTTCCTCGGTATCTATAGAAGCACTGTTTGGTATAAACCGTTCATTTAAAGGTATTTTTTCGAGCACAGGGTGCCTCCCGTCCGTTATTTCTATTATTCCTGTGTCATCTACGGTCGGCCTTACATAGGTATATCTCTTTGCAACTACGGTGAGGGAAGCGAGAAAATCGGTAATTGCTACGGCATTCGCTGCTTTTGACAGTTGTCCGGATTCTTTTTGAATGTCATCGAGTATTTCCTGAAAGAGATGGTATTCAAGATTCCTGAGCCTTTCTTCAGCTCCGAGGATCTTTTCCTCATACTCCTTGAGTTCATTAGTTATGAATCGTTCCCCACCAACAAGGGTTTGTTTCCTGATATAGTCTTTGGGGACCATGTCAAGATTCGGTTTTGTAACTTCGATATAGTAGCCGAAAACTCTATGGAAGCCTACTTTCAGAGAAGATATCCCGGTCCTCTTTTTTTCTTTCTGCTCCAGGTCTGTGAGAAAATCTTTTCCCCTCGTGGATATGTTTCTGAGCTCATCGATATCAGCGCTATATCCATCCTTAATGATACCGCCATCCCTCAGGCTTAACGGAGGATTATCAAGAATAGCTTTTTCTATGATTTCTCTGAGTGCTGAAAAATCTGATATCTCCTCTGCAATTGACCGCAGATAAGGCTCTTGAGCAGAGCTGAGAATTTTCTTTATCTTGGGCAGGTACGTGATGGAATTTTTGATTGCGATGAGGTCCCGCGCATGTGCAGTCCTTGAACTTACCTTTGATGAGAGTCTTTCAAGATCCTGCATCCTTCTCAGAGATGTCCTCAGTTCTTCGAGCATCTCATAGTCATCCAAGAGATATTCGATCGCATCATGTCTCTTTTTCATTTCATTGATATGAATCAAAGGCTTCAGGATGGAGTATCGTAAGAATCTTCCCCCCATCGGCGTGAGTGTCTCATCTAAAACCCAAAGAAGCGTGCCTTCATGTGAACCATCCTTAAGGGTATGTGTCAGTTCAAGATTTCGCTGTGTGACTGCATCAAGAAACATATAAGAATCCTGTCTTAAGGTAGTTATCTTTTTCAGGCTGAGTGTTTGTTTCTGGGTATCTTCGAGATAACTGAGGAGTGCCCCTGCAGCAGAGATTGCGGCAGTGAGGCCCTCACATCCGTAACCCTCGAGGGAAGAGACCCGTAAATGTTTTAAGAGAGTCTTATATGCTTCTGAATAATCAAAATACCAGTCTTCATAAGAAGATACATAGAAATTTTTAAGTGACTCTTTGTAGTGGATATTGTCTTTTATACTTTGAGGAATAAGGATTTCTCTGGGCTCAAACCTGTACATTTCATCCTCAATATGTTCCTCTGTTTCATAAACAAGAAACTCTCCTGTAGAGATATCCGCTATGGCAATACCATGTTTATTTACAGAAGGGAACAGGCTTATAATGTAAACATTTTCCTTTGGGTTTTCAGGTGAAAATGTTCCCGGTGTGATAACCTTGACGACATCTCTGTGGACAATGCCTTTTGCCTCCTTTGGATCTTCCAACTGTTCGCATATTGCAATCTTATGTCCAGCCTTGATGAGCTTTGCTATGTAAGATTCTGATGCAAAATAAGGAATTCCACACATAGGAACCGGCTCTTCCTTTGATTTATCCCTTGTGGTAAGAGCAATCTGGAGGATCTTTGATGCCTTTTCTGCATCCTCTCCAAACATTTCATAAAAGTCTCCGAGCCTGAAGAGGACGATAGCATCTTTAAATTTCTCTTTAATACTGAAAAATTGTTTCATCAAAGGAGTTAGTTCTGACATATTAATTATTAAATACCATCGGACATCGAAAGTGCAATATAATCGTTGAATCTCTTGATTTAAATAATTTCTATTGAGCATACTTAACAAGTAAATATTTTATTATGAAGTACGGAAAGGTTAATTGTGTGGCACACTGTGTC
Source organism: Thermodesulfovibrionales bacterium (assembly GCA_020062205.1). Lineage (GTDB taxonomy): Bacteria > Nitrospirota > Thermodesulfovibrionia > Thermodesulfovibrionales > SM23-35 > VGWY01. The sequence continues at coordinate 115 of JAGUWT010000188.1, read as the reverse complement.
ATAGCCAACTTCCTCCCTTTGGTCATTTTTTATCTTCTCAGATTTAATAATACCAAAGGTTTAAGGATCGTTGGCTATTTTTCTTTGGAAAATTTATGCATAATGTGGGCTAAAT
>JAGUWT010000135.1 GCA_020062205.1 Thermodesulfovibrionales bacterium | reverse complement strand
GCCCCTCTGTATCTTTCAGAGGATATTGCATGTGATAAAACATCATTTGCATTATAGTTGTAATTTTTTTCAGGATGTTCTCTGGAATTAAAGAAAAAGATTTCATCTCCCTCTACCATCTCGCATATAAATCCATCGATACCTTTTGATAGCTCAGGATTGATATAGAAGAAAGGCATAATGAGATTCAGAGGTATTTGATATCCTGACCTGTTCAGAAAATAATAAAATTCTGTTTCAGGGTATACCCTGATGCCATATGAAACTCCTACCCGCGTAGGATTAAGTGATTTCATGTCCTCAAATACTCTCTGCAGGGTTTCCATGTTTTCCTGAGGAGAACCTAAAAGGAGGTCAAGCATTACCCTTATGCCAGCCTTTCTGCAGGCATTCACTGCCTCTCTTATATCTTTAAGCCTATGCCTTCTCCTGTAAAATCTTAGGATTTCATCGGCTGTATGGTCAATACCGAAATTGATTCCCTCACACCCAGCCTTTTTCATGAGTTCTGCGAGGGGTTCGTCAAAGCCGTCGACAACACCGTAAGCATACCAATGGACCCGCTTGCCGATGCCCTGTTCAATTATTTTTCTGCATATAGCAACCACATGCTCTCTGATAAGGTTGAATTCACAATCACAGGTGTGAAAATGGTCTATCCCCATATCGAGGAGCTGTTCTAATTCGTGCACCACAGATTCAGGGTTTCTCAACCTGATCTTTCTTCCCTTTGCGATCGGGTCTGCACAATAGATGCACTCCCTGTTGCATCCCCTTGATGTCTCAATCCCTACCATCCCACCGTTGTTAAAGTAAAACCTGTTATCAATAGAACCCCTGTGAGGAGAGAAATCTTCAAGAGAAAGGTAACCCGGTTTGCCTGTCTTATTACCGTTGATAATATTAGGCACATTATCAAGTGTGCATCTACCTTCAGTATAGAGGGCAAGGTTGAGCATCCCTTCTTCACCATCACCATAAATTCCTATTTCTGCCTTGGTATATGCGAGGATATCAGACGGCATGAGAGAGAATCCTACACCTCCGAGCACAACCATTGTTTTCGGAGATGCACGTTTTATCTGGGAAACCAGTTCTCGTATTCTTTCCAGAAATGATTCCTGTGTGACAAAACAACTATCATCGATATTCCTCAGGGAAATGCCTGCTATGTCAGGTCTGAAGGTCTGCAAAGTTTCAGACAATGTATGTTCACTATGGATATTCATGTCGAATATCTCTACTGAAATGCCTTTCTCTCGCAGGAATGAAGAGAGATATTCTATGCCCAGTGGAGCAACAGGCGGTTGTATGGTATTGGGATTTATCAGTAAAATCTTCGGCATTCGTTTTGTTAAAGAATTTAATTTATTTTATAAGATGCTGTTTATTATTGTAAAATGAATATTATGCCAAAACCGATTGTTGTTATAGTTGGAAGACCTAATGTGGGCAAGTCTACCCTGTTTAACAGAATGACAGGGTCTCATTTTGCAATTGTTGAGGCTATACCTGGTGTTACTAGAGATAGAAATTATCGAGATGCAGAATGGGAAGGAAAGGCATTCATTGTGGTTGATACGGGAGGTTTTTATCCAGAACCTTCAGAAGATATATTTTTGCAGATCAAGGAACAGGCTCTCTTTGCTATTGAAGAAGCAGATATTATCATACATCTCCTCGATGGAAAGGAAGGTCTCAATCCGTCGGACATGGAACTTGCAAGACTGCTCAGGGCATCAGGGAAAAAAGTGATCTGGGTGGTAAACAAGATTGACGGACCTACGCGTGAAGTGAGAATTCATGATTTTCATCCGATAGGCACGGATGAATTGTGGCCTGTTTCTGCTGCAACCGGGTATGGATATGATGATTTTATGGAGAGATTAACCTTGCTCCTCCCTTTATATGTTGAAGAAAAGATTGACTATCCAAAGATTGCAGTAGTTGGAAGACCAAATGTCGGGAAGTCAACCTTCATAAATACCCTCCTTGGAAAGAAGCGCATGATCGTAAGCCCTGTTCCGGGTACAACAAGGGATTCCATAGACAGCGTATGCAGTTATTATGGGAGGAAGTATTTGATTATTGATACAGCAGGGATGAGGAAAAAGGGGAGGGTAGGGTACTCTATTGAAAGGTTTGCGATGGTCAGGGCAATCAGGAGTATAGAAAGATGTGATATTACCCTCATCGTGATGGATGCAGGCGAAGGCATTGTGGAACAGGATCAGAAGATAGCAGGGATTGTTGAAGAATATGGCAAAGGCGCGATTTTCCTTCTGAATAAGTGGGACATTGTTGAGGAACCTGAAGAGACATATGGAAGATTATGCAATGAACTGAATAGGAAGATGTGGTTCACGCAGTATGCACCGGTTCTGACAATATCAGCATTAGGTAAAAAGCGTATTACAAAGGTATTTCCCATAATAGACGAGATAATACGAGAGCGAAAAAAGAGGATACCAACAGCAGAGCTCAACAGGTTTTTTCGTGAAGTGTTAGCTGATATGTCTTTGCCTGGGTATAGAGGAAAGGCGATAAAACTTTACTATATAACACAGGTGAAAACAGAGCCCCCTGCTTTCGTGATCTTTGCCAACTATCCTTCTGCTGTAAAGGATGCGCATGTGCGGTTTATAGAAAAGAGCTTAAGGAGCAGGTTCTTATTCAAAGGGACTCCTATCAGGATTTTTGTGAGAGCCAGAGGGTAGGGAAAAAGCCGGTGAAGTATCTCAAAATCATCATAAGGAGCTTTGTGGATTTTTTCAAAGATGGGGGAATCCTGCTTGCAGGTTCCCTCTCCTATTTTACAATGATGGCACTCGTGCCATTCTGTCTTTTCCTGATAACCATATTCGGCCATCTTCTTGGACATTATCATGTGTTTTATCAATTTTTTCTCAATAAATTGGTAGACTTTTTTCCTGATATAACGTCAGGGATTACAAAAGAGCTGGGAAAGCTTATTACATTCAAAGGGATAGGTACGTTCAGCATTGTGCTCTATGGAATTTTGTCATATCAGGTCTTTGCTTCCCTTGAAAATGCTTTGCATGTGATATTCAAGGTTGGGAAAAAGAGGGCATTTTTACTGTCTCTATTTCTTTCATCCATTATTGTGACGCTTATCATTATCATACTCCTCATTTCCTTTATTGCAACATCAGTAGTCCCTCTTCTGAAAACATTAAAACCTGTTTTCCCTGAATTAAGGATTGGCATGATAACAGCGTTCCTCCTGAGGTATATTATTCCCTTTTTTATAATATTTTTGACTGTTACAGTTCTCTATATCCTTCTTCCGAAGACCAAGGTCAGGGTTTCCCATGCATATGTTGGTGCATTTTTTACAACAGTCTTCCTCGAGGTGGCAAAGCATCTCTTTACATGGTATGTAGGGACTATTGTAAAATTCGGAACAATATACGGTTCACTTACTGCATTTGTTGTATTTTTGCTCTGGGTATTTTATTCTTCATGTATCTTTCTGATTGGCGCTGAAGTTGTGCACAATCAGGGGAGCTACAAGAAGTGAGGGTTATATGATAGATTTAATCGGGAAGATTGTTGAGGTAGAGACAGGTGAGACGACATATACTGGTAAACTTATCGAGATTGGAGAGGAAGAGGTCCACCTCGAATCAGAAATCGGTTGGATTGTTATACCTGTTGACAGGATTGCGGTTATAAAAGAGAAAGAAAATTAGCCTACATAATTCAGAAAGAGACAGGCAGGGCATGGTATTCGAGCGGATTCTTTTGCCGATAGTCATGAGGGGACTGTCCCAGATTTACGGACAAACGAAGTGGAGTCGTAGAATCGGGACTGTCCCCTGAGTAAAAAAGAGGCAAAAGCCCTCGGAGGTCAATATGACCGAGAATGAGCGAAAATACTATGCCCTGCCTGTATGTCATAAGTTTGAGAAATAATAGGTGTTAGCCCATATCCCCCAATAAGAACTGCAATAGTGTCACTGCCGAGATTGCTGCAGTTTCAGCCCTGAGAATCCTTTTGCCGAGAGAGGTGACGATGAGCCCTTTTCCTTTTGCGAGATTAACCTCTTCTTTTGTAAAACCACCTTCAGGCCCGATGATTACAAAAACATTCGGGGACAGTCCCGATTCTACCCCTTCACTTCGTTCGGGCGGTAAATCTGGGACAGTCCCCTTAAAGAGGGATGAAGGATGAGGGATGAAGGATGAAATAACTTCTGAGAGTTTCATGCCACCTTCTTCATAAAAGATAAATCCGTTTAAAGACAGTGACGAGTGACGAGTGACGAGTGACAAGAGACAATCGTTAAAATTAATTGGTTCATGAACAATTGGAACTGCACTTCTTCCGGATTGTCTTGATGCTTCTTCAGCAATCTTTCTCCAGCGAGCTACCTTTCTTGTTTCTCTCAACTGGCTCCTCTCAGTAATTGCAGGTATTATCTCTTTTACTCCGAGTTCTGTGGTCTTCTGGATAACCATATCCATTTTTTCACCCTTTAAGAGCCCTTGAACAAGGATGATATGTAAAGAGGACTCGGTATTGCATGGGAACTTCTCTATGATTTCAGCAATTACTTCTCTTCTGTCAGCCTTTACTATCACTGTCCTGAAACAGTTGCCCTCTCCATCAAAGATTATTAAGTCATCTCCCTTTTTGCATCTGAGAACAGAGATAAGGTATCTTGC
>JAGUWT010000117.1 GCA_020062205.1 Thermodesulfovibrionales bacterium | reverse complement strand
GCTTTCCCTTGATGGCTCAATAGAATCATTGTTAGCAGAAATAAGGAAATACACGAACAAACCGGTTGCAGTCGGTTTCGGGATTGCTACACCTGAGGAAGCCTCAACCGTGGCAAAGGTATCCGATGGTGTGATAATAGGCAGTGCAATTGTAAAAAGACTTCATGAATCTTCTGATACGTTAAGAAGCTATCTTATGCGTCTAAGGGAGGCAATAAAGTGAGCACTATCCTTGAGAAGAAGGTCGAACAATTGAATACCCTGATGGAACTTTCCTCACTCATCAATTCAACCCTCGATACAAGAGAAATAAGAAAACGGGCGATTGAGGCTGCAACGAAACTCATGGATGCAGAGGCAGGGAGCCTCATGCTCGTTGATCAGGAAACTGGTGAACTCTTTTTTGAGGTCGCACTCGGAGAAAAAGGGGATAAACTCAAAGAGATACGGCTGAAAAAGGGCGAAGGGATTGCAGGATGGGTTTCAGATCATGGAGAACCGATCATCATCCATGATGTACAGACAGACCACAGATTCTTTAAGACAGCAGACGAAAAGAGTGCATTTATTACCAGGAATATGATTTGTGTTCCAGTAAAAACAAAGGACAAGGTTTTAGGGGTACTCGAGGCAATAAATAAAAAAAATGGCAAGTTTGATGAAGATGATAAAGAGACACTCATGGCACTCGCAAATCAGGTTGCGACTGCGATAGAGAATGCAAACCTTTACCAGGAGCTCAAAGAGACATTTTATGGAACAGCACAGGCACTTGCCGAGACGATAGAAAAACGGGACCCTTATACAGGCGGTCATACAAGAAGGGTAATGAATTACAGTTCGGCCATAGGAAGGGCCATGAGTCTTTCAAAGAAGCAAATGGAAGACCTTAAGCTTGCTGCTATCCTCCATGATGTAGGGAAGATCGGTGTCAGAGATAATGTCCTGCTCAAGGAAGATAAACTCAATTCTGATGAACTCGAAAAAATGAATATGCATCCAAGATATGGTGCTGAAATCCTGAGCCATGTCAAACAACTAAAAGATATCGTACCCGGTGTTCGGGGGCACCATGAAAGGGTTGATGGCAAAGGGTATCCAGATAAAAAGAGCGGAAACGATATTCCTCTCATAGCGAAGATCATAACAGTTGCAGATACATTTGATGCAATGACGACAGACAGGCCTTACCGGAAGGCACTGAGCAATGAAACTGCCCTTGGGGAATTAAAGAAGAATATCGGTACACAGTTTGACCGGGAAGCAGTTGAGGCATTCATAAAGGCATGGAAAGAGATGGAGATTATGCTATGAAATTGAGAATCCTGGGAAGCTCTGGAGCGGAATTACAGGGACATAATCCACCAGCATTCTTAATAGATGATTGCTTTCTCCTTGATGCAGGCACCATTGGGGCATCGCTCAATGAGGCTCAACAGTGGAAGATACGCGGTATATTGTTAACACACTCACATCTCGACCACATCAAGGGAATTCCCTTCCTCGCTGACAATCTCATCCTCAGAAACAAAAAACATTTTGTTACCATAATAAGCATCAAACCTGTTCTTGATGCATTAAAAAACAACCTTTTAAATAACACCATATGGCCTGATTTTACAAGGATCCCAGATACGAAGACCCCCGTACTGCAACTTAAGACAATAAAAACCGGTCAATCGTTCCATGTTTGTAAGTATAAAATTGCCGCATACCCTGTGACACATTCTGTGCCTGCTGTTGGGTATATTGTCACGAACCAAAAAGGCAGACGAATCCTTTACACAGGAGACACTGGCCCTACAGATGCAATATGGAAGGCAGCCAAAGGGATACATTGTGCAATCATAGAGGTGTCTTTCCCGAACAGGATGGAGGATTTAGCAATTATGACAGGACATCTTACCCCAAAACTGCTTCTGAAGGAAATAGAGAAGATGGAGGATCCTCCAGAGAAGATTTTGATTACCCATCCAAAACCGCAATACTTTCAACAGATAAAAAAACAGATCGAAGCACTCCATATAAAGAATATCGACATACTCACAGACGGCGAAACATATGAGATTTAAATCCAGAATTCAGAAGTCAAATCCCCCCTTATCCCCCTTTTCTAAAGGGGGGCATGGGGGGATTAATAACTCGTCACTCGTTACTCGTTACTGTTTTTAGCATGCCCTGGTTTAAGAAAACAAAAGAGATAAAGACCGACAGGAAGAGTAAAATACCTGAAGGTCTCTGGGTGAAATGCGATAGCTGCAAGGAGATCGTATACAGAAAGGAGGTAGAAAAGAACCTCAAGGTCTGCCCAAAATGTAACTACCACTTCAGGATCAGTGCACGGGATCGTTTGAAACTCCTTGTTGACGAAGGCAGCTTTACTGAATTAGATGAGAACCTTGTATCAGGCGACCCGCTTCATTTCAAGGATACCCTTTCCTATAAAGACAGGCTAAAGGAAAATCAGCAGAAAAGTGGTCTCAAAGAGGCTGTAATTTCCGGAGATGCACTTATCAAAGGACATCCTGTAAGCCTTGTTATCATGGACTTTGCCTTTATGGGTGGCAGTATGGGATCTGTTGTGGGTGAAAAGGTTTCAAAGGCAGCAGAACGTTCTATAGAAAAAAATCAGCCGCTCATCATTGTCGCATCATCCGGTGGAGCAAGAATGCAAGAGGGTATCTTCTCACTGATGCAGATGGCAAAGGTATCTGCTGCGATAGGCAGGTTGAAAGAGAACGGAATTCTCTATATCTCCATTCTCTGTGACCCAACATTTGGGGGTGTTACTGCAAGCTTTGCTATGCTCGGTGACATCATCATTGCAGAACCAAAAAGCCTGATTGGTTTTGCAGGCCCGAGGGTAATAGAGCAGACTATCAAGCAACCGCTTCCCGAAGAATTCCAACGGGCTGACTTCCTCCTTGAACACGGACTTATTGATATGGTTGTAGACAGGAAAAATCTTAAGGATATGCTCGCCAAGCTCCTCGACCTCCTCAGATGAGTTACAGTGAGGCAATTCATTACCTCTATAATCTCCAGAAATACGGTATCAAATTAGGCCTCGATAATATAATCAGGCTTATGGAAATTCTCGGCAACCCTCAGCAATCATTCCAATCCATACATGTTGCAGGAACAAATGGGAAAGGCTCAACATCTGCAATTATTGCGTCTCTTCTTAAGACTGCCGGTCTCAGAGTCGGGTTATTCACGTCACCTCATCTTATAAGTTTTACAGAGCGGATCAGGGTAAATGGTAAGGAAATAGCCGAAGATGAGGTCATACGCCTGACTGAAGAAATAAGAGATAAAATCTCAAAATTTGAATATCAGGATTCTAATCCCCCCTCCCCCCCTTTAGAAAAGGGGGGTGTGGGGGGATTTCAGCCGACATTCTTTGAATTTGTTACAACAATGGCAATGCTCTATTTTGCACGTCAAAAAATTGACATGGCAGTAATAGAAGTTGGTATGGGAGGACGGCTCGATGCAACCAATATCATTCTTCCTGATGTATCTGTCATTACCAATATAAGTTACGATCACAGAGAATTTCTTGGGAATATCATTGGAGAGATAGCCCATGAAAAGGCAGGTATCATAAAGGACGGCATCCCTGTTGTCATTTCATCACAGTCACCTGAGGTTTTAGAGGTCATCGAAGCAAAGGCAGACGAAAAGAATACAAAGGTTTATCTTTACGGGAGAGATTTTTCTTCAGTGCTTCAAAGAGAAAACACTTCAGGAATATACTTTGATTATCAAAGTAAGGAACAATCCACAATCCACGATTTACCCCGCACCACAGAAAGCCACGGCTGTAAAGCCGTGGTGCGGGGTTTACATCTCCCCCTTATTGGAGCACACCAGTTGCAAAATGCCTCTGTTGCGATAAAGGCTGTTGAATTGTTTCAAGAACGCAGGCTAAAGCCTGCGGCTACTCAGCACTCAGCACTCAGCACTCAGCACTTAATAAAGGAAGGGCTTAAGAATGTTAAGTGGCCCGGACGTCTTGAGATTGTAAATGAAGATCCACCGATACTTATAGATGGTGCACATAATCCGGCAGCGGCCGTAGCCCTATCGAATGCTCTATTAAAAAACTTTCTCGGAAAATATGAAAAAATTATCCTTGTGCTCGGCATCATGGGTGATAAAGACATAAAAGGTATTATGAAACCTCTCCTCCCATTAGCATCTGAAGTAATTGTAACTGCTCCTCATTACGAGCGTGCAGCCTCTCCTGCAAAATTGAAAGAAATTGCAGCAGAATTAGGATTCTCTCATGTTCAGGTTGCACCTACGGTCAAGGATGCTATTGAAATGGCAACAAAGCGTTCAGGACTCAACACCCCCTCCCTCACCCTCCCCCCTCGAGGGGGAGGGATGGGTGGGGGGGAAGACTCTGAACTCCGAACTTCGAACTCATCACTTATTGTCGTTACAGGTTCTTTCTACACAATAGGCGAGGCAAAGGAAGTGCTTGGACAAAAAGGTGTGCTCACAAGGCTGAGAGAGTAAAGGGGTCAGGTCTTGACATTTGACACAAAAAGATTCGTTGGATTTAAGAAAGATACCCCTATAAGGCTATGTCAAATATCAAGACCTGACCCCATAGTCATTTT
>JAGUWT010000265.1 GCA_020062205.1 Thermodesulfovibrionales bacterium | reverse complement strand
TTGATTGGATTTTGCACGCATACTGTTTGATGGGCAATCATTATCATTTGCTCATTGAGACAGTTGAAGGGAATTTATCCAGAGGGATGAGGCAATTAAATGGTGTTTATACCCAACGATTCAACCGAAGGCATAACAGAGTTGGACATATTCTACAAGGTAGGTACAAAGCAATCCTTGTAGAAAAGGAAGCCTATCTGCTTGAATTGTGCAGGTATGTAGTATTAAATCCCGTGAGGGCTGGTTTAGTGAAAAGTCCCATGGAATGGAAATGGAGTAGTTATAAAGAGACCATAGGATACGATAAAGGGAATTCCTGTTTAACAACAGACTGGATACTTTCACAGTTTGGTAGTGATAGAAAAGAGGCGATAGTACGCTACAGAGAGTTTGTGCGTTCAGGGTTAAAGGTGGAGTCTCCCTGGAAGGGAATAAAAGGGCAGTTGTTACTCGGAGGAGATAGTTTTATGGAGAAGTTAAATCTAATGCTGACACATAAAGGAGACTTAAAAGAAATACCCAGGGTTCAACGGTATATAACAAGACCATTACTTGAGGAGATATTGAAATGGGATAATGAAACCAAGAGTTCTAAAGATAAAAAGATATATGAAGCTTACATCAGGTATGGTTATACATTGAGGGAGATAGCCGAGCACCTTGGTGTACACTATGCAACAATAAGCAGGGCAATCAAGAGGGTAGAAGGAAAAATAGAAATGTAATATTGCAAGACCTGACCCTTTTGCTTATTTTCCTCTATCGCTCGATAACTTCCTATAACAAACGCCTTTTAAAACTGATATAATGGTGCATATTACAAATGAAAATCTTTTAGGAATTGATTTATATAGGAAGCCGCAGGAGGGTCAGGTCTCCACATTTGACAAAAAAGAGAAATTTCATTTCTTCTCCATAAAGGCGTAGTTTGCAAGGTGAGGTGAAAATTTCCCTTCTATTTCTAATGTTTTTAATTCAATTATTTTAAAATAGGCACTAAAAAGTTCTTTTAATTCCTCTTCAGAAGAAAAATACAAAATCGTGCCTAAAGGGGTCTCTCTGTATTTTCCAGAACCACCAAAGTGAGGATCTTTCTCGCTGAAACAAACAGAAAGATATTTCCCTCCACTGTTAAGTATTCTATTCACATTTTCGATATATTTCTTCCTATGTTCAGGATAAACATGATGCAGCAAACTCCAGTCGTAAACAAAATCAAAAGTATCTTTAACTTCATCCAGACTACCAAGAACATCGGCAACGATAAAAATACATTTGACATTTTCCTTCTCTGCTTTTTCTTTGGCAATTTTTATAGCTGTTGGTGAAATATCAATCCCTGTAACGTCGAATCCCCTACTGGCAAGATAAATAGCATAATATCCAGCACCACAACCCAAATCAATAGTTTTGCAGGGTTTAACCTTTCCGCTCTCTACCATCTCAACTAAGGTCTCTGGTGGAGTTTCGATATTCCAGGGGATTGCTTCTGGAGGCAATGTTCTGTAAATATCTTCTGGTTCAACAGGTTCCAAGGTTTCCTCTCTTATCATGTTATCATATCCAACTTTTTTGGTGCGACAGTAAAATGGACGGTTGTACTAAGCTTGCGAAATAAGGTCAGACCTGCAAAGAAGGTAAGTGTTTTGGAGGATGAAGCAGACAACAGAATCATTGAATGCGCTTTTGGCGGCACGGCCGATGTCATTGTTACCGGTGACAAAGAAATGCTGACCTTGAAAGAATATCGGGGTACAACAATAATAAGCCTTCGGGAATATCTTTCATCATGAATAAAATGAGGCTTATTTGGACTCCATTGCCTCGTAGGTTAGGATATCGATTAGTGGGGTCTTGTAATTTGATATATTTGTCGATCTGAGTCCATGCCAATTTCTATCTTATTTTAAGAAATTAAGGTATATTAAAACATGAGCATTGAAGTGGGGATAATGGAAATTTTGGTTATCCCGATTAGTAACAAGAAACAGATATAAGAACTACTCAGTGAAGATACTCCTTATTTATCCTTATTTCCCTGACACCTTCTGGAGTTTTAAACATGCCCTGAAATTTATTCTTAAGAAGGCAAGCAGCCCGCCTCTCGGGCTGTTGACTGTTGCAGCAATGCTTCCAGCAGAATGGGAGAAAAGACTTATTGATATGAACGTCAGCAGCCTGGAGGACGAAGATCTCAGATGGGCTGACCTGGTCCTCATAAGCGCAATGGCTGTCCAGAAAGAATCGGTGGGGAAAATCATTACGAGATGCAAATCAGTGGGCGTCAAGATTGTAGCCGGGGGTCCCCTTTTCACGACAGAATATGAAGAGTTCAGGGATGTTGACTATCTCGTACTGAACGAAGCAGAAGTAACGCTGCCCCTTTTCCTGGAGGATTTAAAGAATGGCTGCCCAAAACATATTTATACCTCTGATCAATGGGCAGATTTAAGAAAGACGCCTCTTCCGCTCTTGAAACTTATCAACATGAAGCATTATGCCACGCTAAACATACAGTATTCGCGGGGCTGTCCTTTTAACTGTGAATTCTGCGATATCACACTGCTTTGCGGACGAGTTCCACGCACAAAGGATAAGGACCAGATCATCAGAGAACTTGAGAGCATTTATTCGTACGGCTTCAGGAGCGGGGTATTTTTCGTGGATGATAATTTTATCGGGAATAAAAGAAAGTTAAAGGATGAGATACTGCCTGCAATTGCTGAATGGATGGAGATGAGAAAGTATCCTTTCTCCTTTATAACCCAGGCATCCATAGAGCTCTCTGATAATGAAGAACTGATGAAATTGATGGTTAAGGCAGGATTTGATACCGTATTTGTCGGTATCGAAACCCCGAATGAGCAGAGTCTGGCAGAATGCAACAAGTTCCAGAACAAGAACCGCGACCTTCTTGCAAGTGTAAAGAAGATCCAAAAGTCCGGTCTTGAGGTTCAGGCAGGGTTTATCGTCGGATTTGACAACGACCCCCTTACTATTTTTGATACACAGATAAAGTTTATCCAGAACAGCGGGATTGTCACTGCAATGGTCGGTCTGTTAAACGCCTTGCCGCGTACACAACTCTACCAAAGGCTTAAAAAGGAGAAGAGGCTTCTGAAAGACACCTCTGGTGACAATACAGATTTCTCGATCAATTTCATCCCTAAGATGAACTA
>JAGUWT010000125.1 GCA_020062205.1 Thermodesulfovibrionales bacterium | reverse complement strand
ATCTGTAATCCCTTATCGATTCCAGGTCCTCTGTAAGATTTGAGGGAAGTGCGATTTGCCTTGTCATAGGAGCTTTTAAATAAAAGCGGCAGATTGAATTGTTTACATATTTCTTTCAGTCTTCCTGCCGTAGTGAATACAACCTCTTCACTTTCAATGACACAGGGCCCTGCAATGATAAGGAGAGGATTATCCCCTCCAAACTTTATATCTGCTATACTTACTTCCCTTGTCACCATCAGATGCCTTTTCCTTTCTGCTCGGAATCAATTCCAGCATAAGGGAAGAGAGATCTTTTCTCGCTGAGAGATGCACCTATGAAGGCCCTGAATAATGGATGCGGGTCTGTTGGTCTTGATTTGAATTCAGGATGGAACTGACATCCGAGGAACCATGGATGGTCTTCAATCTCGATAATCTCGACAAGTTCTCCATCGGGACTCAGACCACTAATCTTCAAACCATGTTTGGTGAGTATTTCCCTAAACGCATTGTTGAACTCATATCGATGCCTGTGCCTTTCAGATATCTCCTTTATCCCATAAGCCCTGAAGGCATTTGTGCCCTCTTCAAGGATGCAGGGATATGCTCCAAGTCTCATGGTCCCACCCATTTGAGAGCTTTCTGACCGTATCTCGACTCTTCCCTTCCTGAAGTCATACCATCTTTCCATAAGGTATATAACAGGGTCGCGTGTGCTTATATCAAACTCTGTACTATTTGCAGGTAGCCTGCAGATATTCCTCGCAAATTCTATAACAGCACACTGCATACCGAGGCATATACCAAAAAAGGGTATCTTTTTTTCACGTGCATATTGTATTGCATTTACCTTTCCTTCGATCCCTCTATATCCAAACCCGCCTGGCACAAGGATTCCATCAGCTTCGTTTAGATACCTTTCATGGCCGTTGACCTCAATCTCCTCTGAGTCTATCCACTGAAAATTCACCCGTGCATCATTTGCGATGCCTCCGTGAGTGAGGGCTTCATAGAGGCTCTTGTATGAGTCTTTCAATCCTGTATATTTACCAACAATTGCAATATTGACCTCGTGTTCGGGTTCCTTTATCTTTCTCACGATATCTTCCCAGATACCGAGGTCAGGCTCTTTTCCATCAAGATTGAATTTCTTATCTATAAGGTGATCAAGCCCTTCATTATGTAACATAATCGGAACTTCATATATGGTTTCAACATCTCTTGCAGAGATTACGGCATCCATATCAAGGTTACAGTGAATTGCGATCTTCTTTTTTATTTCAGATGGGAGATGTCTTTCAGTTCTACATAACAGTATATCAGGCTGAATCCCTATCTCCCTGAATTCTTTCACACTATGCTGGGTAGGCTTTGTCTTGATTTCCCCTGCTGACTTAATATAGGGGATAAGGGTAAGGTGAATGTAGAGGACATTTCCCCTGCCAACATCATACCGAAACTGCCTTATTGCTTCAAGAAAAGGCAGACTTTCAATATCTCCGATAGTACCACCGATCTCTACAATCACCACATCATACCCATTGCTTGCAGATTTTATTGCATTTTTAATCTCGTCAGTAATATGGGGGACAACCTGGACCGTCTCTCCAAGATAATCACCCTGTCTCTCCTTTGTGATTACATTAAAGTAGATCTTGCCAGTAGTGTAATTATTTGTCTGTGATGTCCTGATCGATGTAAATCGTTCGTAATGCCCGAGGTCAAGGTCTGTCTCGGCTCCATCGTCAGTAACAAATACCTCTCCGTGCTGGAATGGGCTTAATGTACCAGGATCAACATTGATATAAGGGTCTAATTTCTGAAGGGTGACCTTTAATCCCTTTGCCTCGAGGAGCGCACCGGTTGCAGCAGCAGCAATGCCCTTTCCGAGTGCTGAAACAACTCCCCCGGTTACAAAGATGTACTTAGACATTTTTCCACCCTCTCTAAGTCTTCAGGGGTATCTACCCCAAATGTTTCAAAAAAGGTCTCTTGTATCTTTATCGTTATTCTGTTTTCGAGTGCTCGCAACTGCTCGAGCTTCTCTCTCTTTTCAAATTCTGTAGGCTCCATTCGGGAAAGTGCAAGAAGCACCTCCCGCCGGTAACTGTAAATACCGATATGTTTGAACATTAATAGCTCGGAAGTCTGGAAGTCTGGAAGTCTGGAAGTTACTTCTTCTCTCCGTCGCTTCTGCACTTCTGCACTTCTGCACTTCTGACTAAATAGGTCCCTATGATAAGGAATTGGTGACCTGGAAAAATAGAGAGCAAATCCATCTTTATCAAAGACAACTTTAACAATATTCGGATCCATAATTTCTCCGGTGTCTGTTATCCTTTTTATCAATGTTCCGATAGAGGCTCTTTCATCATCAAGGAGAGCGATAACATCGTCTATCATTTGAGGCCGGATGAGCGGTTCGTCACCCTGCACATTGACGATAACATCATAATCCATTGAAGCAGCAACCTCTGCTATCCTGTCAGTACCAGAAGGGTGAGACCTGTCTGTCATTACAGCCTTACCACCAAAAGAAAGAACTTTCTCGAATATAGTCTCACTGTCTGTTGCAACAATAACATCTTCAACGAGATGTGCGCCCTGTGAATTCTCATATACATGCTGAATAAGCGTTTTTCCTTTGAGGAGGGATAGGGGCTTTCCCGGGAAACGGGTTGAATCATAACGGGCAGGGATAATGACTATAGCAGACATGATTTATGTGAATAATTATATAATATTTACTTATGTCTTGACAATACCTTTTTATACAAATTATAGTTTTTTAAGACAGAACGTAATTAATCATTAGAAGTTCCATTTTTTTAACGTTATTCTGGCTTGTCCAGAATCTTTCTTTTGAAAAAGGATTCCCGACAAGCGGGAATGACATGAGTTGTTGTGGCTAATTCTCGTATTTAAGGTTATTTTAAATAAAATAGGAAAGAAGGAAAAGCATTGGATTTATCGAATATTGTACAACATATAGTTGTTTCAGCATTTCCCATTCTTATAGCCATCACCTTTCATGAGCTTTCACACGGGTTTGCTGCATACAAATTAGGGGACCCAACTGCTAAGATGATGGGCAGGCTTACCTTGAATCCCTTAGCGCATATTGACCCCATAGGAACAATACTCATGCCCTTGATGCTCATCATACTGACCAATGGGCAGTTTGTTTTCGGATATGCAAAGCCTGTCCCGATAAACCCCATGAATTTCAAAAATCCTAAAAGAGATATGGCCATTTCAGCGGCTGCAGGGCCAACAGCCAATATCCTGCTATCAATTTTCAGTATATTCGTTCTCAAGTTTATCATTTTCCCGGTGGCAGTTTTTTTACCTGAATCGCTAAGCGTTACCGTGATGAAGCCCCTGGTAATGATCTTCACATCGAGTGTTATTATAAATGTTATTTTAGCTGTCTTTAATATGATACCAATCCCTCCACTTGATGGTGGTAGGGTACTGATAGGATTTCTTCCATACAGACAGGCTGTGTCATTCAGCAAGATTGAACCATTTGGTTTTATCATTGTCCTCGTTCTTATTGCAACTGGGATAGCAAACTATTTTGTTATGCCCCTTGTGAATCTTTTTATGATGATATTGGAATTACTATAAGGAGAGAGGTAAGAAAACATGAAGAAGGAAAGAGTGCTCAGTGGGATGCAGGCAAGCGGAAAGCTACACCTTGGGAACCTGGCAGGAGCATTAAACAACTGGGTGAACCTCCAGGACAAGTATGACTGTTATTATTTTATTGCAGACTGGCATGCACTCACAACGGGGTATGCAGATACCTCATCCATGAAAGAATCCACAAAGGACATTCTCATTAATTTTTTAGCAGCAGGACTTGACCCTGAGAAATGTACGATATTTATCCAGTCAAGGGTGCTTCAACATGCAGAGCTGCATCTGCTCCTGTCAATGATAACGCCACTCGGCTGGCTTGAAAGGGTTCCCACCTATAAGGAAAAACAGCAAGAATTGAAAGACAGAGACTTATCTACATATGGGTTTCTTGGTTATCCGCTCCTTCAGACCGCTGATATTATCATATACAGGGCTAAGTATGTACCAGTAGGCATTGACCAGGTGCCTCATCTTGAGATAAGCAGAGAGATTGCAAGACGTTTTAATTATCTTTATAAGGAAATTTTCCCTGAGCCAGAGGCTTTGCTTACAGAATTTCCAAAGGTTACGGGTGTAGATGGGAGAAAGATGTCAAAAAGCTATGACAATGCAATATATCTGTCTGATAAACCTGAAGTGGTTGAGCAAAAACTACGAACAATGGTTACAGACCCTGCAAGGGTCAAAAGAACAGATATAGGAGATCCGGAATTATCACCTGTATATCAACTTCACAAAATATTCTCCTCCAAAGAGGAACAGGCAGAAATAGCAGAGGGATGCAGAAGAGCAGGAATTGGATGCATTGACTGCAAAAAGGTTCTCATCAAAAATGTCTTCAGGATCATGGAGCCAATCTGGGAAAAGCGTAATAAGTTTATCAGTAACCCTGACATGCTTTACGATATAGCACATACGGGAACAGAAAAGGCAAAGAAGACAACAGAAGAGACGATGAAACTCGTGAGAGAGGCAATGGGTTTGTATTAGTCAGATGGGAATTTTACCTTGACAATATCTGACTATTTCCTGTATTCTTATATCTTTAAAATATTTAAATTTAACTTGAAGGGGGGCAGGGAATTGTATGCGTTAGGTAAACATCTTTTGATAGAATTGCGGGACTGTAATCCCAAAATTCTGAAGAGTCTCGAGAAAGTAAGAAATATACTTGTCTCTGCAGCAAAAGAAGCTAAGGCAACAATCATTGATATTTCCTTCCACGAGTTTAATCCATTCGGTATAAGCGGTGTAGTAGTAATAGCAGAATCCCATCTCACTATCCATACGTGGCCTGAATATGGTTATGCGGCTGTGGATATCTTTACCTGTGGTGATGTTATAAAACCAGAGGTAGCTGCCTCATATCTCATAAAAGAATTTGAATGTAAAAACCCTTCTCTTGTCGAAATGAAGAGGGGGATACTCTCTCACAAAAACGAGAAATTACCACATAAGGTTTCTACAACCTATAATGATAACTGCTTAGCAGTTGGTGTAACTTCTCATAGGGGCTAAACTGTCGCTACGTGACCTCTTTGTTGGTAAGGGCTGCGATTCCAGGCAGTTCCTTTCCTTCGAGCAACTGAAGGGAAGCTCCTCCACCTGTTGATATAAATGTTATTGCATCAGACACTCCTGCCCTGTGCACAGCGAGGTCAGTATCACCGCCACCAACAATAGTAAGGGCATATGCATCCGCAACCGAGCGAGCAATTGCAAATGTCCCTCGTGAAAATTCATCGATCTCAAATACACCCATAGGACCATTCCAGAGGATAGTCTTTGCATCCTCAATTACCTCTGAAAAGAGTCTGGCGGAGGCAGGACCTATATCAAGTGCCTTCCACTCCTTTGGTATTTCGAGGGTAGGAACAATCTTTTTGACGGTACCGGGTTCCGTGCTCTGAGCAATCACACAGTCTACGGGTAGATAAAACTTTATACCTACACTTTTCAGTTTTTTCCGTATCTTCTGTGCTGTTTCAATCATGTCATCTTCAACAAGTGAGTTGCCAACCTCATAACCCATTGCCTTTATAAAGGTATACGCTATCCCCCCGCCTACGATAACCTTATCAACTCTATCACTAATATTTTCAAGCACTCCTATTTTTCCGGAAACCTTTGCACCGCCAAGGATAGCAACAAAAGGTTTGACAGGATTATCTATAGCGCCTTTCAGATATTCTATCTCTTTTTTCAGCAGGAATCCGGCTGCTGAGGTAAGAAATTTTGGTATCCCTACAATTGATGCATGTGCCCTGTGTGCTGCACCGAAGGCATCATTTACATAGAAATCTGCAAGATTTGCTAAGGCACGGGCAAATTCCTCACCATTTTTCTCTTCTTCGGGGTGGTATCTGAGGTTTTCGAGGAGGAGTACATCTCCTGCGTTCATCTTAGATACAAGACCTTCTACCTGGCTTCCAATACAATCTGGTGCAAAGATTACCTTTTTGTTCAGGAGCCGCTGAAGCCTTTTTGCGACCGGAGCAAGACTGAACCTTGGATCTACCTTCCCTTTTGGCCTCCCAAGGTGTGATGAGAGGATGACCTTTGCTCCCTCATCAATTGCATAATTAATTGTGGGAAGGGCCGAACGAATTCTTGTGTCATCAGGTATCTGCAGGTTATCATCGAGGGGGACATTAAAATCAACCCTGATAAATACTTTCTTCCCCTTAATATCAAGGTCTTCTATGATAAATTTGTGAAAGATATCTTTAATCGGAACTGGGTCTATATTCTTTTTCATGTTTAGCTCCTTTTCATGATGTAAAGAATGAGGTCCCTGAGTCTTGAGCTATACCCCCACTCATTGTCATACCATGCAAAAATCTTTGCCATCCTTTTCTCAAGAACCATGGTTAATGTTGCATCCACAATAGATGAATGTTCATTCCCATTGAGATCACTTGAGACAAGGGGTTCTTCTGAGTATTGAAGTACTCCTTTCAGAGGCCCTTCTGCCGCTCTCTTTAATGCAGCATTGATATCCTCTGCTGTAGCATCTTTTCCCAATTCAGCAACGAGGTCAACTACGGAAACATTCGGGGTTGGGACTCGCATGGCCATGCCATTGAGCTTGCCTTTGAGCTCTGGCAATACAAGTCCAACAGCCTTTGCTGCCCCAGTTGTTGTAGGAATCATATTGAGTGCTGCTGCCCTTGCCCGCCTCAGGTCCTTATGGGGAAGGTCGAGAATCCTTTGGTCATTTGTATAGGAATGTATTGTTGTCATGAGCCCTCTGAGTATTCCGAACTCATTATGTATGACCTTTGCAACAGGCGCAAGACAGTTTGTTGTACATGAGGCATTTGAAATAATCTTATGGTTTGCCGGGTCTAATGTTTCTTCATTTACGCCCATGCAAACTGTTACATCAGGGTCTTTAGCAGGGGCAGAGATAATGACCCACCTGGCACCTGCATCTAAGTGCCTTGATGCAGATGGTTTGTCAGTGAACCTTCCTGTTGATTCTATGACAATATCAACACCGAAATCCCTCCATGGCAATTTTTCAGGTTCTGTCACAGCGAAGACCTTGATCTCTTTGCCATCGATCGTCATGTTTCCCTCTCCTGCTTTAACATCGGCACCAAAAATCCCGTGTACAGAGTCGTATTTCACAAGATGTGCAAGTGTCTTCGCATCAGTAAGGTCATTGATTGCGACGATCTCAAATTCATTATATCCTTTGCTTGTCCTTAAAAAGTTTCTTCCTATCCTTCCAAAGCCATTAATTGCAACACGTATTGCCATAAAACCTCCTTTTAAAAAAGTTTTTAGTTTTTAGTTATTCGTTGTTAGTTAAAAGACTGAAAACTGACAACTAAAAACTAAAAACTGTTTACGAAGCTATGTATAACCATCCCTGTTAAGAGTTTGGGATAAAAATACGTTGACTTTGGGGGCATCCTTACAGAGGAAAGGGCAGCCGTTTCAACATCCTCAATCTTCGTGGGGTTCAGGAAAAATGCTGCGCTGAACTCTCTATTCCTCACTTTATCTAAGGCCTTCCTTGCATCCATCTCATAATCTATGTCAGCCACCCTCAGCATCTTGTTCAGGATCAGATCATGCAGAACAATGACATCAATCTCTCTCAGATTGGGATGTATCTCGTGAAGATTATCTCCCTTATACGTAAGGATTTGCCAGGCATCGCTCCTATTCTGGTTCTGGAAAAAACCGAAGACATGTCTTCTGCCCTTTAGCCTTTTGGCTATCTCAAAATCTGCTTTAACTGTCTCTATCTCAAAATACTCCGTGAACCTGTTGATGTCATAAGGGAATTCCTTTACAAGCCTGTGAGTTGGAAGGATTGTCAACCTCTCATCAAGCATATTTGCGAGAAACATGAGTACATAATCCCATGGATTCAGATTTGAGATTTGAGATTTGAGATTTGAGTTCATCTCTCTCTGAAATTCAAGGGCAGTTTCGTACCTGTGATGGCCGTCTGCGATAAAGATAGCCTTGTCTTCAAGCTCTTTTTTTATAACCTCTGTATCCGTTTTCTCATCTATCTGCCAGAGTCTGTGAATAGCTCCAAAAGCATCGTTAGCCTCAATATATGGGTTTGTCCGGGTGATTCTTGAGAGAAGGGCTGATACCTTCTTATCTGAACTCTTATAGAGCGAAAAGATGGGACTTATGTTGGCTTCACAGAATCTTAGAATATTCAACCTGTCCTTTTTTGGTTTCGAATAGGTGCACTCATGCGGATATATGTTTCCTTTGCCAAATTCCTCCAGCTTTACAAGTCCAAAAAATCCTGAAAGCCTTTTTTCTTCTCCATCTATGCGATAAGAAATCTCATACACATAGAATGAAGGCTTTTTGCTATTGACAAGTATCCCGTCTTTTATCCATGTTTCGAGGTATCTCTTCGACCTTGTATATTTATTATCTGTTTCGCTGTCGCCGGGCTGCTCTTTACCAAAGTCTATCCTGACAATATTGTATGGGCTTTTTTTATAAAGTTCTTCCTGATATGCAGGCGTAATAATATCGTATGGAGGAGCCAACACCTCCTCCGGAGACACCTTAGATCCATTATAGAGGATCCCTTTGAAAGGGATTATTTTAGCCATTTATAGAAGTTCCGTAAAAAAAGGATTTGATTATCTTAACATGTGCAAAATGGTAAATTCAAACAGCATAAACCCCCGATGAACGGGGGGACAAACCTTGACTTTGTCTTCAATGTAACTTTATAATAGTGCGTTTAAGAGATAACACATATGGGAACATATACTACATTCCATCCACATAAAATCAAGCGAAAGAGGACACATGGCTTCCTCGAGAGGATGAGTTCTCAGGGAGGACGGAAAATTCTCAAGAGGAGAAGGGACAAGGGTCGGAAAAAGTTGACGGTGTAGGGCGTAAATTTTCTTTGCGCTCCTTAACAAGAAAGCGAGATTTTGAAGTGGTCTTTCGAGAGGGCCAAACCTTTGCTTCAAAATATCTCGTCATATACATAAGACCCAACGAACTGAGCTTTTGCCGCCTTGGTCTTTCCGTCAGCAAAAGGGTTGGTACGGCTGTAACCAGGAACAGGTTGAAACGTCTCTTGAGGGAGGCCGTGAGAAGTCTTTTGCAGGAGCTCCCATTTCACTATGATTTTATTATTGTTGCCCGAAAGTCTTCTGTAGAGGGCAGACTGAATGATTTTATTCGAGATATCAGGAAGTTTCTATCGAGGCTTGAATATGAAAACAATTCTTATATTTCTGATAAAGCTTTATAGGTATTTTTTATCTCCTCTGTTCCCCATGAGCTGCAGGTTTACCCCTACCTGCTCTGAATATTCAATAGAGGCTATACGCAAATATGGTATTATGACAGGATTCTATCTCACATTAAGGAGGATATTGAGGTGTCACCCCTTTCACCCAGGCGGGTATGACCCTGTAAAATAAGATTAAGATATGGAAAAAAGAACCGTCCTTGCTGTAGTGCTAACATTCCTTATCCTCTTTCTCTATCAGTACTTTTTTGTTCCTACTCAACCAAATCAGGTTCAAAAAGAGGTAAAGGCTGAGAAGAAAGAAGAACCGAAATCTTTACAACCAGTCGAGACTGTTGTAACCAAAACCCCGGTTATGCCATCCGAAGAAATAGTTATAAGGGTTGAGACTGAGTTATATTCTGCAGTATTTACAACAAAGGGTGGTACCTTAAAATATTATGAGATTAAGAATTACAAGGACAATGAAGGGAAAAACGTCATACTCCTTAAAAATCCTGGGATAAAATCACCTCTCAGTATAGGTTCAAATGATACATTTGACCTTTCTCAAGCAAGCTTTGCTGTCTCTGCTCCTATCGGAGGGAAGGATATCAAACTCGACAAAAATACCAAGTCAGGGTCGCTGATATTTGAATATGCAAATGCAGGTGTTGCTGTGAAAAGGACATATACATTCCATAATGATAATTATACCGTTGATATAAAAGATGAGGTCTCAGGACTGCCTGACTACTGGATAACCATTGGTACAGATTTCGGCATCTATGATAGTAAAGATACAGTCACACATACAGGCCCTGTGCTTCTCAAAGAAACTGACCGGATCGAATTTGATACAAAGAAGTTGAACGAAGTTAGTAGTTATAAAGAGGGCCTGAAATGGATAGCACAGGAAGACAAATATTTCTTTGCATCACTCGTACCAATTACAAGTATGGAAGAGGCAAGGGTATGGAAAGAGAAAGACTCTTCCGTAATTGCATTTAGAGGTAAGCCTGGTACCAATAGTTTTATTCTGTATGCCGGCCCAAAGGAATATGACAGACTGAAGGCCCTGAAGGTAGGCCTTGAACATATCGTAGATTTCGGGTTCTTTTCTATATTAGCCATACCGCTTTTCTGGATTTTGAAACTCTTCTATACATTTTTGGGGAATTATGGATGGGCAATAATTCTTTTAACCATCATCGTAAGGATACCTTTTATTCCCCTTGTGAACAAAAGCCAGACGGCAATGAAGAAGATGCAGGAAATCCAACCCAGGATGGCCGAGGTAAAAGAGAAATACAAGAAGGACCCACAAAAGATGCAACGAGAGATGATGGATCTGTATAAAAAGTATAAGGTCAATCCTCTGGGTGGTTGTCTTCCTATACTCCTTCAGATACCGGTATTCTTTGCACTTTATAAGATATTAATGATAGCAATAGAGCTGCGTGGTGCACCTTTCATGCTCTGGATTAAGGATCTTTCAGCACCTGACACGCTTTTTGGGCACATTCCTTCATCGATTCCCTTAATAGGCGGTTTTGCTGTAGGTCCGCTGCCAATTGTTATGGGTATTACCATGCTCATTCAGCAGAAGATGACCCCAACATCCATGGATCCAAAACAGAACCAGATTATGATGTTTATGCCTATTATATTTACATTCCTATTCCTTAATTTTGCATCGGGACTCGTACTTTACTGGCTTATGAACAATATCTTCAGTATAGCCCAACAATTCTATGCAAATAGAAAATTGGCAAAACAGGCAGCCTAATTCCCTTTTACCTCAAATGCAATTAACCACAGAGGACACAGAGGAATATTTTGATAATAAAATCTTTACTGTTTTCTCCATGTTCTCTGTGGTTTGGAAATTATTATCTCTGTGAACTCTGTGGTTCTATAAATGTATTTTGAGAGCGAATGAAAGGTAAGGTTTATTTAGTCGGTGCAGGCCCTGGAGATATTGGACTCCTGACGGTAAAAGGTCTTCGCTGTCTTCAGAAAGCAGAGGTGGTAGTCTATGATTTCCATCTCAATGCCCAGGTTTTGAATTATATCAACCACGATGCTGAGTTTATTTATGCCGGGAAACGCGGTGGTCGTCATACCATGACACAGGATGAAATTAATAACATCGTCGTCCAGAAGGCAAAGGAAGGCAAGATTATTTGCAGATTGAAGGGCGGGGACCCATTTGTATTCGGCCGCGGCGGAGAAGAAGCAGAGGTTTTATTCAGAGAGGGTATAGAGTTTGAGGTAGTTCCTGGCGTTAGTTCTGCTATCGCAGCCCCTGCCTATGCAGGAATTCCTTTAACCCATAGACTTTATTCATCTTCATTTGCAGTTATCCCTGGCTATGAGGATACCACGAAAAAAGAGAGCGCCATTGACTGGTCAAAACTTGCTACCGGGGTTGGAACACTCGTTTTACTCATGGCAGTAAAGAACATAGATCTGCTTACACAAAAATTAATCGAAAATGGGAGAAACCCTGAAACACCTGTTGCTGTAATCAGATGGGGTACAAGGCCTGACCAGAGGACGATTATTGGCACGTTACAGAATATTGCAGAGCTTGTGAAAGAGAAGGATATTAAACCACCTGCTGTTATGGTTGTAGGAGATGTCGTAAAGCTCAGGGAATCCCTGAAATGGTATGAGAAAAAACTGATGTTCGGCTACAGAATCCTTGTGACAAGAGAACACTCTGAAGGATTTGAGCCTTTAGAGGAATTTGGCGCTGAGATTATTGAATTTCCTACGATAGAGATTGTGCCACCTGAGAGCTATGAAGAACTTGACAGTACAATAGATAAGGTAGAATCCTACCATTGGCTTATATTCACAAGCAAAAACGGTGTGAACTTTTTCTTTCAGAGGTTTTTTGAGAAGGATAGAGACATCAGGGATTTAAGGGGGATAAAGATATGTGCTATAGGCTCAAAGACAGCACAGGCGGTAAAAAAATATGGAATAAAGGT
>JAGUWT010000148.1 GCA_020062205.1 Thermodesulfovibrionales bacterium | reverse complement strand
GTGCCAATCCCTGCATTTGTAAATATCTCAAGGAGAAGGCAGTGAGGGATTCTGCCGTCAACGATATGTGTTTTTGCAACACCGCCTTCAATTGCCTTAAGACATGCATGGACCTTCGGAAGCATCCCGCCCGAGATGGTACCGTCAGCAGAGAGGTTTTTAACATCATCTTTCCTGAGTGTTGGAATAATATCCCCACTCTTATCTTTTATGCCAGGGACATCTGTAAGGAGTATGAGCTTTTCAGCCTTCAGCGCAGATGCTATGGAAGCAGCAACATAATCTGCATTGATATTCAGTGTCTCTCCTTTTGTCCCGACTCCAACAGGTGAAATAACAGGGATGAATCCATCCTTTTCCAGAGTGTTGAGTATATGCGCATCAATACCTGTTACCTCGCCAACAAGACCTATATCAATAATCTCGTCAACGCCTGTTTCAGAAGAGGTTTTTTTCAATAATTTCTTCTTTGCCTTTATGAGTGCTCCATCTTTACCGCTGAGACCGACTGCCTTTCCGCCATGGCTGTTGATTAATGAGACGATTTCTTTATTCACAAGCCCACCAAGGACCATCTCAACAATATCCATTGTTTCCTCATCTGTGACGCGCTGCCCCTCTATAAATTCAGGTTTTTTGCCCATCTTTTCCATGAAAGAGCTTATCTTTGGCCCACCGCCATGGATAATGACAGGACGGATACCGATATAATTAAGCAATACCACATCCCGTGCAAAGGCATCCTTTAAGTCTTTCTTTACCTGAGCTGCTCCTCCATATTTTATGACAAAGATCTTTCCATAAAAAGTCCGTATATAAGGCAATGACTCTATTAAAATTCCGGCTTTTTCGATAATCTTTTTCATGGTTCTCTCTCCATTTTGTGAATATGACAGTTTCATCTTCCTTCAAAACAAGGAATACACACAATCTTGCCATCCTTAACCCTTGCCCTTGGCTCCATAACCTTCTCTCCACATAAAGCACATATTACACTCGGAAATATTTTCGCTTCATCTGGAAGCCGCATCTTTATTTTTGTAATCTTAAAAAGTTCTTCATCACGTGCGTGCAGTATAGCATCAATCTTTTTTGATTTCCGATGATGAACTGTTTGTAATACCTCATCAGAGCGGTCGCCTTTCATATACCTGTTCCACATCTGTTTTTCTTCTTCAGTCTCTTCAGGAGATTTCCACTCAACAGAAATCCTTATGCTATCGCCAGAAGGCCTCTTGATAAAGGTATAGACCTGTTTCCCATAATCCCTGAATAAGAGATTCCCCTTCCCAAATGTGCATCCTGTCATAACCTGAACAGCATCTACAGCGCATGAATCATTCTCGACAATTGCAACAAGTTCCTCATCATCTGCCCTTTCCCCGAGTTCCCTCAACGCGAGTATGGATACCCTGTACCCGAGTACAAGGCCGGGGCATATATGACCATGAAATTCAACAACATCTTCAAGCTTTTTCATAAAAAATAATAAATTTAAACCACAGAGGACACAGAGCTAAATTTATACATTTTTAAAATATTATGAATGTCTTTCTTATATCAATCTGTGGTAATGAATCTTAAATCTTTTTTCTTTTGTTATCAATATCATCCTCTGTGTTCTCTGTGCACTCTGTGGCTAATTGTATTGTTTGGGTTTATGGATTAAAAACTGCAAAAAGCTTATCATACGTGCTCATTATATATTCCGGGACAACCCTCACTTCTCCAAAAACCGTCATAAAACTTGTGTCTCCTGCCCATCTTGGTACCATATGGAGGTGTATATGTTCTTCCAGACCGGCACCAGCCACCTTCCCAATATTAATCCCAATGTTAAACCCCTCTGGCATAAAAGCCTTTTTCATGCAGTTGACTGCATAGTGTGTAACCTTCATAAAATCAAGAAGGGTTTCATCTATTAATCCATCAAATGAAGGGGTATGAAAATACGGGACAACCATAATATGACCATTATTATAAGGGTATCTGTTCATTATCACAAAGTTATGTGAGCTCCTGTAGAGTATGAGATTATCTCTGTCTCTCTCTTTATCCTGTTTTGGCAAATCACAGAAGATGCATCCCCCTGTCTTTTCCGACAATATATATTGCATTCTCCAGGGTGCCCAGATGGTCTTTATGTCTCCCACTTTGTGTCCCCCCCTCTGCTTTTTTCTGATTCATTCAATTTTTCAATCACCTTCTGTGCATCATTCCATGTAAGCCACTTATCCTTGGGATTCCTGAGAAGATAGGCTGGATGAAATGTTGGCATTAAAGGAACACCCTTATACTTAAAAAATTTCCCCCGAATTGCTGAAAGCTTCAACTCTTCATTACCTATAAGTGCCCTGGTTGAAATTCGACCTAAGGACATGATTATTTCAGGATGTATAATCTCTATTTGTCTCTCTAAAAAACCAATACAGCTCTGTATCTCATCCTTTTCAGGGTCACGGTTCATGGGTGGTCTGCATTTCACTACATTGGTGATATAGACATCCTCTCTCTTGAATCCCATCTTTTCAATAAGCCTTGTAAGCAGCATACCTGCATCTCCAACAAAAGGTTTCGCCTGAATGTCCTCTTCTCTTCCAGGTGCTTCACCAATAAACATGAGCTTTGCATCAGGTCTGCCTTCACCAAAGACGATATGTGTTCTTCCTTTTGAAAGTTTGCATCTCTTGCATTCACCAATATCTTCTCTCAGGGCATTCAAAGCAGCCTCCTTTTCGAGTGACGAGTGACGAGTGACGAGTGACGAGTTTTTTTCTTTACTTGTAACTTGTAACTTGTAACTTCTCACTGATAAGGGTAGCCTTTCAAAGCCCAGTGCCTGATAAAACTCAAGTACGTTCTTTATATTTTCAACTATATTTGTTTTTGTTGAGGATGCGTCCATCATCTATCGTCCCTCGTCCCTCATTATTTCGTTTACCGTTCCCCCCATTTTAATTTTGTCCTCAAAATTTGGAAATAATCTTTTTTGCAGTGAATAAGGATTTTTGCCTTAAATGGTGATTTATTCACTTCGATGACATCATCCTGCCTTAAAGAGAAACCCACCTGACCATCGAGTGTGAGAAAGACATCTTCTCGCGGCGACTTGAGGACTATTTCTATTATGACATCGTCAGGCAGAACGATCGGCCTGTTTGTGAGTGTATGGGGACATATTGGTGTAAGTACGATACTGTTCAGCGTTGGATAAAGGATCGGGCCTCCTGCAGCAAGTGAGTAAGCGGTCGAGCCTGTCGGGGTAGAGGTTATCAAACCATCTGCCTTAAGGGAAGTAACATAGGTATGGTTTATATATACCTCGAGGTCAATTATCCTCGCAAGCGCCCCTTTATTAACCACGACATCGTTCAGGACAACATATTCTCCAATGCTTTCACCATGTCTGAGGATGTGTGCTGAGAGCATAAGCCGTTCCTCTACAGGGCATTGACCAGCAAGCATCTTTTCAACAGCATCATAAAGCTTATTCAAAGGAACCTCAGTGATAAAGCCAAGACTGCCCATATTGATACCTAAAATCGGAATTCCCTTATCTCCGACAAGCCTGCATACGTTAAGCATTGTTCCATCTCCACCAAGGACAATAATAACATCAGAAAGAGATGGTATCTGTGAACGTTGAACCCCCTCTATATTCAGGATAGATGCAGTCTCAATATCTACATGTGTTTCATGGCCTTTCTGTTTGAGCCATGGCAGTAATTCTTTGAGTATTTCAGGTGGTTCAGGAATGCCAGTCTTACAGATTATCCCAATTTTTTTCATTGTTACCTTCTATTATAACCTCTCTCATAGTGTTATCGGTAGATCGTAACCTGACCTTAATCACATCCTCAGGTAACCACCTCTCAGCCTTTTCAGCCCATTCAATAACTGAAATACCATTACCCTTTATCTGCTCCCAAAGACCTATTTCATCAAGTTCGGAATCCTTCTCAATTCTATATAAATCTATATGGGAAAAGGGTGGCGTTGAATCGTATTCGGTAATTATGGTAAAACTGGCACTGACAATCTCTCTCTCTTCAATGTCAAATGCATTTGCAATGCCTTTGACCATTGTCGTTTTTCCGCTTCCCAGTTCTCCATACAGAGCCACCACATCCCCTGGCCTTAAAAGCTTTCCCAATCTGAAACCAATATCTTTGGTTTCATCGGGGCTACTGCTTATAAATTTTCCCATTACAAAATCCCGATAAACCCTCCCTGGCTTCCTGTATAGCTTTTCGTATATCTATAAGAATAATATTTCTCTGGATTACAATATGTGCATTCATTTGAAACCCAGATGTTTGTTTCAGGAATCCCCATTGATAATGCCTGATACATATTAGCAGAAGAAAGGTCAACACAATATCCACTGTTCCTTTGCATATAGTATTCCCCATCTCCTGTAGCTTTACAAACTGCTTCTTTAACATCATCTCCGACAGAGTAGCAGCTCCACCTGATACTCGGACCGAGTGCTACAAGAATCTCCTCAGGTGATGAATCAAAATGCTCAACCATTGATTGAATAGTCTTTTTTATTATTTGTGTTGCCGTACCCCTCCATCCTGCATGAACAGCACCAATTACTGAGGTTTTTTTATCATATAAAAGGATAGGAACGCAGTCTGCAACCTGCACACCGATTAATAAACCTTTTTTATTCGTAATAACGGCGTCTGCTATCTTTGGTTCAATATCTGATTTGAGCAATAAAATCGTATCTGTATGTTTCTGTAAGGGGAGATAGATGTTCTTCTTTTTTATAGACATGATACTGCCGATATCCTCGATGTCCACACATAGAGGTTTTTTAGTAAAAAATGCCTTTACATTACTATCAAATATATCGGGGAATGTTAATTTATCCATCACTGTAAAGAGAATCAAAAGCTGCAGGTATCTTATCGATAATATCTCCTGCAATTAAAGAATGTTCACCTTTTTCAGCAACTGCAATATCTCCAGCAAGACCATGCATATAAACACCTGTAATAGATGCATCGATAGGTTTCAAACCCTGGCCTAAAAATCCGGAAATCATTCCGGTAAGCACATCACCTGTGCCTCCAGTAGCCATGCCGGGATTCCCTGTTGAATTAATGAACGCCTTTCCATCTAACTCTGCAATGATGGTTGGCACACCCTTAAGCACAAGATAGGTACCTGTTTCTTTTGCAAAGGATATTGCAGTATTAATCCTATCTTTCTCTATTTCATCACGCAGGCTAAAGCCTGCGGCTACTTCTGCATTTTGCTTTCTGCTTTCTGCCTTCTGATGCAGGAGTTTTGCCATCTCGCCAGGATGTGGCGTTAAGATTATCGGAGCTTTTGCCTTTTTGAAAATTCCTCTGTCTCCTTTTATGGAATTGATACCATCTGCGTCAATAACCATCGTAGTTTTTGAATTCTTTATCAGGGTTTTTATCAATTTTTCAGTTTCTACACTTACTCCGATACCCGGGCCAATAGCAAGCACATCAGCCTTTGTATTGAGGAAATCGAGTATCATGCCTGACGCCTTTTCAGACAGTGTGCCATCTACCTTATCAGGCAAAGGCAGGGTCATCTCCTCTGTAACACGTGACTGGAAAATATCTATCAAGGATTCTGGTATCCCTAATGTTACCAGTCCTGCACCAGTCCTTAGACAAGCCTTCGCCGCCATGATCGCAGCTCCTGTCTTTCCTCTTGAGCCTGCAACAATAAAGACATGGCCATAATCACCCTTATGTGAATATCTTTGTCTTTCAAAGATGAGAGATGAGATATTCTTTTTTTCGAGTAATTCAACGTTAAGCTTATCTGACAAGAGCAATTTTTGTGGAAATCCAATGTCTTCTATAAAAAGCCTTCCCGTATAATCAGCACCAGGATACAAGAGGTGCCCCCTCTTGGGAAGCCCGAAGGTAACAGTATAATCTGCCTTTATAGCTTCTCCCATAATCTGCCCATTGTCTGATGAGATACCAGATGGGATATCTACTGAAACAACTGGTATGTTTAATCTATTGATAAGGCTGATAACCTCTGATAGCTTGCCAGTGACATTTTTGCTTAACCCTGTGCCTAAAATGGCATCAACGATTATAGAGTGACGGGTGATGAGTGATGAGTGATAAGTTAAAAATTCCTCCATGGGGTAAATGTTAACGCCAAATTTAATTGCTGCATTATACTGGAATAAGGCATCGCCCTTTAAATCTTCTGGTCTTGCTGTAAGAAAAATCTTCACATCCCACCCTTCATTATAAAGCACTCTTGCAACAACCAAACCGTCACCGCCATTGTTTCCGCCACCTGATATGACAATAACCCTTTTACGGCCAAATAAATCCTTTATCTTAGAGGCAACTGCAAGTCCAGCCCTTTCCATAAGCACAATACCAGGGATGCCATATTCTTCAATGGTAACCCTGTCTATATTTCTCATCTCTTCAGCAGTAACGACTTTCATCTCTCTTCTTGCTCTAATATGACACAGGCAATACCATACTCATGCTCGTGGCTCAGGCTAAGATGAGCCTTTTTTATGAATTTTTCTCTGAAAAAATCTTCAAGCCTTCCATTCACTTTTAAAACAGGCTTTCCAGTGGCTATGTTTATCACTTCGATGTTAGTGAAAGACACCGGTACCGCAGAGCCTATCGCCTTTATTAAGGCTTCCTTAGCTGCAAAACGAACTGCAAGCGATAGGTAGGGTTCTTTTTTTTCATAACAATAGGCAATCTCACCTTGCGTAAATACCCTCTTAAGAAATCTATCTTCCCATTTCTCGATGACCTTTTTTAGCCGCTCGATCTTTACAATGTCTATGCCTACACCGTAAACCATAGCGCCTCAAAATATATTTTTATCTTTTCTCGGTGCACTCTGTGTTCTCTGCGGTTACATTCATTTTTTATTGATTTTCTAAATCATAATCCTTATTTTTGCACGAACGCAAGGTTTTTCTGTCAAAATTTTAGGTTCTTCCGGGAATTGTGTGGAGAATATAATGAGAAATTCCCTAGAAATGTCTGAAGAACTAAATTTTATGAGAAATCACCCTTTTTAAATATGGTATAATATTTCCTACGACTAAAAATGGAAAAAAGAATTAGAAAGGCTATATTCCCAGCTGCGGGTCTTGGGACAAGGTTTCTGCCTGCCACAAAGGCTTCTCCAAAGGAGATGTTGCCAATCGTTGATAAGCCGATGATTCAGTATGCCATCGAAGAGGCATCAGGATGCGGAATAGAAGAATTTATCATTATTACAGGGAAATACAAACGTGCAATTGAAGATCATTTTGATTCTGCGTTTGAACTTGAAGAAAATCTGAAAAAGGCTGGTAAAAAGGGTCTTCTCGAAGAGATCAGCCGTCTGAATCATTTGCATTTTGCTTATATCAGGCAGAAAGCAGCCATTGGACTTGGCCACGCAATCTATTGCGCTAAGCCGTTCGTAAGAGATGAGCCTTTCGCAGTTCTCCTGAGTGATGATATTATTGACCCAGATGATAGCCTTCTTCAGGATATGATTAACCTGTATCAGAAATATAATGCTCCCATCCTTGCTCTTCAAAAGGTTCCTATGTCAGAAGTGCACAAATACGGTGTGATTGATGGGAGCAAGGTAGGAGATGGGGTGTATAAGATTGCCAGCCTTGTCGAAAAGCCCAGGATGGCAGATGCACCATCTGATCTTGCAATCATTGGGAGATATATCCTTACGCCTGGCATCTTCGAGATACTCGAAGGTATTGGTCCGGGCAAGGGAGGGGAGATACAGTTGACAGATGCGCTTTCTGGATTGTTGAAAAAACGCCCGATATACGGTTATCTATTTACAGGGACAAGATATGATGCCGGTGATAAGGTTGGCTACCTTAAGGCAATAGTGGATCTTGCATTGAAAAATCCTCAGGTTTCCGAGCCATTTAAGAAGTATCTTATTGCAGTTTCATCAAGATTGAAAAATTAAAAATATTGGAAAACTCCAAGGAGAAAACATGGCTGAGATAGAACAAAAGACTGAGACTGAGAAAGAGAAAGAGGTAGAGATACCAGATAATGTACCCGTATTGCCTGTGAGAGATATCGTCGTATTCCCTTACATGATACTCCCTCTTTTTGTTGGAAGGGAGATGTCTATTAAGGCAATAGAGCATTCTCTCAACACAAACAGGATGGTGCTCCTTCTGACACAAAAGGATATGAATATCGAAAATCCAAAGCCTGAAGACCTTTACTCTGTCGGCGCGGTCGGTATCATTATGAGAATGCTTAAGCTTCCTGACGGAAGGGTAAAGATACTTGTTCAGGGTTTAAGCAAGGCACGAACAAAAAAGTACTCGCAGACAGAGCCTTTCTTCCAGGCAAATATAGAAAAAATAATTGAAAAGAAACCTGATGTGCTTTCGATAGAGGATGAGGCACAGATGAGGACTGTCAAGGAACAATTGGACAAGTCAGTCTCTCTTGGAAAGACGATACTTCCTGATATCATGGGTGTCATGGAAAACATTGAGGACCCTGGCAGGCTTGCTGATCTTGTTGCATCAAATCTTGGTTTAAAATCAGAAAATGCACAGGAAATACTGGAGATCATAGACCCTCTGCAGAGGCTGAAACGGGTGAGCGATATCTTAGGCAGGGAAATAGAACTTCTCATAGTTCAGCAGAAGATCCAGTCAGAAGCAAGGGGTGAGATTGACAAGACACAGCGTGAATATTTCCTGAGGGAACAACTGAAGGCGATACAAAAAGAGCTCGGAGATATTGATGAGAGGGGAGAAGAGGTTAAGGAATTCCGGAAAAAAATTGAAGAAGCAAAAATGCCTGAAAAAGTTTCGAAAGAGGCTGAGAAGCAACTCAAGCGTCTTGAAAAGATGCACCCTGACAGTGCAGAGGCTGCAACGGTAAGAACCTACCTCGATTGGTTGGTTGAACTTCCATGGGCAAAAGCAACAACCGATAACCTTGATATCAAGGCTGCAGAAAAGGTACTGAATGAAGACCATTATGATCTCGAAAAGGTAAAAGAGAGAATTTTAGAGTATCTGAGTGTCAGAAAGTTAAAGGAAAATATGAAAGGACCTATTATCTGTTTCATTGGTCCTCCAGGCGTTGGAAAGACCTCTCTTGGAAGGTCTATCGCACGTGCATTGGGAAGGGAATTTGGCCGTATGTCTCTTGGAGGAGTGCGGGATGAGGCAGAGATTAGAGGGCACAGAAGAACCTATGTTGGTGCACTTCCTGGGAGGATTATCCAAGGCATTAAAACAGCAGGGACAAATAACCCTGTGTTTATGCTTGATGAGATTGATAAAATAGGAATGGACTTCAGAGGTGACCCATCATCAGCTCTTCTTGAAGTTCTTGACCCTGAACAGAATAACTCATTTGTGGATCATTATCTTACCGTTCCCTTTGACCTGTCGAAGGTTATGTTTATTACAACAGGTAATCTTATAGATACCATACCAAACGCTCTCAGAGACAGGATGGAGATAATTTTTTTATCCGGCTATACAACGGAAGAAAAGCTTGGCATTGCCAAGAACTACCTGATACCGAAACAATTAGGAGAGCATGGTATAAGTAATAAAATATTAAGAATTACTGACCCAGGACTTCGTAATTTAATCTCGCAGTATACAAGGGAGGCAGGTGTCAGGAACCTCGAGAGGGAGTTTGCAAACCTGTGCAGGAAAGTAGCGAGAAAGATTGCCGAGGGCAAGGAAAAGATGTTTGTAATCAATGTACAAAATATCCGTAGATACCTTGGAGTGCCTAAATATCTGCCTGAAGAAGAGATGGAGAAAGACGAGGTTGGTGTTGCAACTGGACTTGCATGGACAGAAGCAGGCGGTGACATTATCTATGTTGAGGCAACTCCCATGAAGGGGAAAGGGCAACTTACACTCACTGGACAGCTTGGAGACGTTATGAAAGAGTCTGCCCATGCTGCTTTAAGTTATATTCGTTCACGATCAAAGAATCTTGGCTTAAAAGACGATTTATTTTCTAAGACAGACATCCACATCCATGTCCCTGCAGGTGCAATCCCAAAAGATGGGCCTTCAGCAGGTATTACTATGGCAACGGCAATCGCTTCAGCACTTACAGGGAAGGCTGTGAGTAAAAATGTTGCAATGACAGGAGAAGTTACACTGCGAGGCAGGGTGCTTCCCATCGGAGGGTTGAAGGAAAAAGCTCTTGCCGCGAAGAGGATGGGAATAAAAAGGGTAGTTATTCCGAAGAGAAACAGGAAAGACCTTGATGATATTCCGAAATATATCAAAAAGGATATGGAATTTGTATTTGCTGAGACAATGGACGATGTCCTGAAGGCTGCCCTGAAAAAAGTCAATAATAAAAGGAAAAACAAGTAACAATTCTATAAATCTAAGTTTGTTCGCAGAAAGGAGGGACTATGGCTTATTATATTGTCTTAAGTAAACTAACAGATGAGGGAAGGAAGACTATCAAGGAGAATCCGCAAAGAATTCTCGAGGTGAATAAAGAGATCGAGAAAATGGGCATCAAGGTGAAGGAACAGTATGCAGTCCTTGGGCCATATGATTTTGTGAATATTATCGAGGCTACAGATAATGAAGCTGTAATGAAGATGTCTGTTGATCTCGGTTCGAGGGGGTCTGTGCAACTTCTTACCCTTGCAGCGCTCCCTGTCTCTGATTTTATCAAGCAGTTGAAGAAGAAATAAGCAGATACCTGAGGCCTACAAAAGTTTTACCACAGAGGTCACAGAGGATGAATAAAGTTCAAATGTTTTGGCATTTGGATTTATT
>JAGUWT010000051.1 GCA_020062205.1 Thermodesulfovibrionales bacterium | reverse complement strand
TTCTGGAGCGGGTGGCGGGATTCGAACCCGTGACCCCAACCTTGGCAAGGTTGTGCTCTACCAGCTGAGCTACACCCGCATGTCTACACAGTTAAAAGTGAAAAGTTAAAAGCTTAAAGCCGGAACTCTTAACTGCTAACTTTTAACCCTTACCCGATAAAATAAGCTATAATGGATGACATAGAATATTAAAGAAAAAATAAGAGCCTTGTCAACACACATGCTTTATCCTGACTTAGAAACATTCAAATCTCTTTCAGAAAAGGGGAATCTTATCCCTGTTTATAGGGAAATCCTTGCAGATACAGATACGCCGGTTTCAGCGTATCTGAAGCTTGGAGGTACACCGTCGTTCCTGCTCGAAAGCGTGGTTGGAGGTGAAAAGTGGGCACGGTATTCCTTCCTCGGTTCACGGCCGTCAAAGGTCATACGAAGCTGGGGAAAGAAGATAAAGATTCATGGTAACGGAATAGAAGCCCAGACATTCGAGGTAGATGACCCCATTGAGGTGATAAAAGGAAGGATTGCTGCATACAAGCCGGTTGATGTGAAGGGGTTACCAAGGTTTTATGGCGGCCTTGTTGGATATATAGGCTATGACATGGTCAGATTTTTTGAGAAGATTCCTGATACAAAAGGGCCTGGCATAGACCTGCCTGACATGTTTTTTATGGTTGCAGACACAATGCTCATTTTTGATAGTCTAAAACAGAAGATAAAGGTTGTTTCAACTGTGCATCTTGATGGGAAAGGTCCTGAGGAGGCATACAGAGAGGCAATAGAAAAAATAGATAACATAAGAGAAAGGCTGAGACAGCCGATAATCTGTAGGCAGAAGGCAGAAGGCAGAAAGCAGGAAATGTCACCTTCTGATTACGCATCATCATTTTCTACAAAAGAGGCATTTGAGGATGCAGTACGTAAGGGAAAAGAATACATCATGTCAGGTGATGTGATTCAGGTTGTGCTATCACAGAGGTTTGAATGTGAGTCTGGTATAGAGCCATTCAATATATACAGGGCACTGCGTGTTATCAATCCCTCTCCATATATGTATTATATTGACACAGGTGATGCAAAACTTGTCGGATCATCTCCTGAGATATTGGTGAGACTTGAAGGCAGTAAAATAACCCTGAGACCGATTGCAGGAACCCGTAAGAGGGGGGAGACAGAGCAAGAGGATAAGGCACTTGAAGAAGATCTCAGGGAAGACCCCAAAGAAATAGCAGAACACATCATGCTTGTTGACCTTGGGAGAAACGATGTAGGGAGGGTTGCTGAGATAGGCTCTGTAAGGGTAACAGAGCTTATGAATATTGAACGATACAGCCATGTCATGCACCTTGTTTCAAATGTTGAGGGCGACCTGAAGGAAGGGCTTGATGCCTTTGATGTCTTAAGGGCGTGTTTCCCTGCTGGTACAGTTACAGGCGCCCCAAAGGTAAGGGCAATGGAGATAATAGAGGAGCTTGAGCCGATAAAAAGGGGACCGTATGCAGGTGCTGTTGGATACTTCAGTTACTCAGGGAATATGGATACCTGTATCACGATCAGAACACTGATAGCAAAGGACAATGAAGTATATGTTCAGGCAGGGGCAGGGATAGTGGCTGACTCAGTTCCTGAAAAAGAATTTACTGAAACAGTGAATAAGGCGATGGGGATGATGCGGGCTGTAGATATGGCAGAAACAGAAATAAGTTGAAGGTTGAAAATACATGTTATTAATGATTGATAATTACGATTCCTTTACCTATAACCTCGTCCAGTACCTCGGTGAGCTGGGTGAGGATATAAAAGTATTCAGGAATGACAAGATTACGATTCAAGAGATCGAACAATTAAACCCGGGAAAAATTGTCGTCTCACCAGGACCATGCACACCAAAAGAGGCGGGTATCTCTGTTCAACTGATACGATATTTCGCTGGTAAGATTCCGATACTTGGGGTATGCCTTGGCCATCAATCCATCGGTGCTGCATTTGGTGGAGAAATAATAAGGGCTCCACGTCTTATGCACGGAAAAACATCAATGATATACCATGATGGCAGGACGATATTTGAAGGGCTTCCAAATCCGTTTGAGGCAACAAGGTATCATTCACTCGTAATAAGGAAGGAGACCATTCCTGACTGTCTCGAAATAACTGCATGGACAGATATGGATGAGATAATGGGCGTAAGGCACAAGGAATTTATCATAGAGGGAGTACAATTCCATCCTGAGTCGATCCTTACAAGTGTTGGGAAGGATTTGCTAAAGAACTTTTTGCGGTTGAAAGGGGTGGCCATATGAAATTCTTCATCGACACAGCAAATATTCAGGAGATTAAAAAGGCATGGGAGCTTGGTGTTATTGATGGAGTAACAACAAACCCTTCCCTTATTTCTAAGGAGGGGAAAGAACCCATCGCATTATTAAAGGAAATCTGCAACATTGTTAATGGCCCTGTGAGCGCTGAGGCTGTGAGTTTAAAAGCAGATGAAATGGTGAGAGAGGCAGAATCCCTTGCTAAGATTCATGAAAATATTGTTATCAAGATACCCATGACAGAAGATGGACTCAGGGCAGTAAAGCAGCTTTCAGGCATGGGTATTAAAACGAATGTCACGCTGGTCTTCTCTCCAAGCCAGGCGTTGCTTGCTGCAAAGGCTGGCGCAACCTATGTAAGTCCCTTTGTCGGAAGGCTTGATGATATAAGTCATTTCGGAATGGGAGTCGTGAGTGAAATCATAGAGATATATGAAAACTATATGTTTAACACAGAGGTGATTGTAGCCAGTGTGAGGAACCCTCTTCATGTTGTGGAGGCTGCAAAGATAGGCGCTCATATCGCTACGATTCCTTATTCTGTTATAATACAACTGTTAAAACATCCTCTCACAGATATTGGTATAGAAAGGTTCCTCAAGGACTGGGAGAAGGTGCCGAAAAGATAACAATTCAGGAGGATAAAAATGCCGATTTATGAATATAAATGCGATAGTTGTGGAGAAGACTTTGAGAGACTTGTCTTTGGAAGCCAGGAAGTCAACTGCCCGAAATGCAACTCTCAAAAGGTAAAAAAGAAATTTTCTGTTTTTTGTTCGACAGGGACCGAAAAACCCCTCGCTGGCACATCGGGTTGCACGTCATGCAGTAAAACCACATGTAGCACTTGCAAATAAACCGATAAATAATGTCTAAACTTTACCTTATCCTTGCACTTCACAGCCACCAGCCTGTAGGAAACTTTGACCATGTCATAGAGGAATCTTGCAAAAAGGCATATATACCTTTCCTCAAGAGCCTTTATCGCTACCCTGCATTAAAGGTTGTATTTCATTATTCAGGATTTCTCCTAAAATGGTTTGAAAAGAACCATCCTGAAGTTCTTGAATTGTTGAGTTCGCTTGTTCAGGAAGGAAGGGTAGAGATACTCTCAGGAGGATTTTATGAGCCCATACTCTCTGTGATTCCAGAGAATGACAGGATACTTCAGATACAGGAGCTCTCAAAATACATTAAAAAACACCTCGGTTATTCTCCAGAGGGCATGTGGCTTGCCGAGCGGGTATGGGAACCACAGATGCCGAAGTATATTTCGATGGCTGGCATCAAGTATTTACCGGTGGATGATTATCATTTCAAGCTCTCTGGTCTGACAGAAGGAGATCTCTTAGGCTATTACATTACCGAAGACGAAGGTTATAAGCTGAGTGTATTCCCTGGAAGCGAGAAGCTGAGATACTACATACCTTTCAGAGATGTCAAAGAAATATTCTCATACTTCAGGGAAGTATTCATGAGAGGCGGCGACCCTCTGCTGACAATGGCTGATGATATGGAAAAATTTGGGGTATGGCCAGAAACCCATAAGCACTGCTATGAAGACGGCTGGCTTGAGAGATTTTTTGCAGCCATCGAAGAGAATTCAGATTGGATCGAAACAATCACATTCAAAGAATACTATTCTCAATTTCACCCTGTAGGCAGGGTCTATCTTCCCACAGCATCGTACAGGGAGATGGGAGAATGGGCACTGCCTTTTGAAAGTGCACTTGACTATGAGTATGCATTACATGAGATGCAGCGATTCATAGGTGAGAAGGCAAAAGGCCTTCTGAGAGGTGGAATATGGCGCTCATTTTTTGCAAAATACCCTGAATCAAATCATATCCATAAGAGGATGCTCCAGGTAAGCAAAAAAGTGCATAAAGCAATAGAAAAGTTGCAAGTTGAAAGTTCAAAGTTAAAGGTTAAAAAAACAAAGGAGTCTCAGCACTCAGCACTCAGCACCCAGCACTTGTTACTGCATGAGCTTTGGAAGGGTCAATGCAATGACGCTTTCTGGCATGGAATATTTGGTGGACTTTATCTTCCACACCTGAGATCATCTCTGTATAGACACCTTCTCAGTGCAGAGTACACTGCTGACATTATATTGAATGAAAAAAATCACCCTACACCCCCCTTAAGTAAAGGTGGGAAGGGGGGATTTTCAACCATAGAACGATCTGATTTTGACTGTGATGGGTTTGAAGACCTTTCTATCAGTACGAGAGATATTGCATTATCAATAACAGAACAGGGCGGCAGTCTTCTGGAATTATCCCTGAAGAAAAAGGCTGTGAATATACTGGATATCCTGGCAAGACGTCCTGAAGCATACCATTCCAAGATCACGCAAGCCTTAGCTGCTCATGCAGGGGGAACAAAGACTATCCACGAACAGATCCTTATAAAAGATACAGATATCAAAGATTATATGCTCTATGACAGTTACAGACGGGCATCGCTTCTCGACCATTTTCTGCCAGAGGGAACGAGCCTTGACAATGTGATGCGGTCAGAGTTCGAAGAACTTGGTGACTTTATTCATGGCATCTATTCATTGGAACCTTCTCAAAAAGGAGATGAGGTTCAGATAACCCTTTCGAGAAACGGATCGGTTAATAACATACCTTTTAAAGTTCAAAAGACAGTGAAGCTCACCAAACCACTTGAACTAAGGGTAAATTATAAAATAGACGGAAACGAAGTGTTTTCCGGTTTATTTGCTGTTGAGTTTAACATTTCACTCTTAGGTTCTCCATACGCATCTATTCTTGTTGGGGATAGAAATATCCCGATAAGAAACAAAGAAGCACATCATAGGATAAAGGAATTTCATCTCAAGGATGAGTTTTTAAATCTCGAGATTCATTATCGTTTCGGTGAAGAAATAGACCTCTGGCATTATCCTGTCGAGACCATATCCATGTCAGAGCAAGGAATGGAAAGGCTCTATCAGGGCACAGCATTCTTATTTGTTAAGAAACTACACTTAAATGGTAGTCTTAAATTAGGATTTACTATAACTTTTAGGGATTATAAAAGGTGAGGCAGAAGGCAGAAGGCAGAAGGCAGAAGATAAAAAGTATATCTTTTTTTCTTCTTCTCATTTCACTATTCACTATTCACTATTCACTGTTTACTGCTTCTGCTGATGATAATCCTTTGAACAAGATGCGGGAAGAGACGCTTTCGTTCTTTAAACCCATGACAGGCAGGATTACCATGGTTGAGGGCAAAAAGGCTACGGTCAATCTCGGGACAAAAGACTCTATTAAGATAGGCATGAGATTTAACATTCTCAGAGAAGGTACTCCATTTATTCACCCTGTAACAAAAGAGCCCTTAGGGAAAATAGAATCCTCTGTCGGAACGCTCGATATAAGAGAGGCAGGCCTTGATTCATCAGCAGGAGAAATCATTACTGGTGAGGCAAAGGAAGGTGATACGGTCAGGATATCAGAGACTAAGGTAAATATGCTGTTCTGCCAGTCAAAAGATATTGACTGGCAGGCATCTGATGAATATTACAGGAAACTGAAAGAGACAGGCAGGCTTAATTTAATCG
>JAGUWT010000240.1 GCA_020062205.1 Thermodesulfovibrionales bacterium | reverse complement strand
GCAATCGACAGGGAAAAAGAACAGGGAACTTTTAAAAGAAATTACCTTTGAAAAGGAGTTTTCCAATCTTTTGGACTTATATCACGTAATTCTCAAAGGGAATAAAGCTTTGAAAAGGACGTAGAAATTGAAATCCACACCTGTAGTTTCTGTGATAATAGTTAGTTATAATGGTATGCATCTTCTAAGGGACTGTCTCGATTCCCTCAGGGGACAGACATTCAGGGACTTTGAGTGTATCCTGATTGACAATGCATCTACTGATGAATCTGTTGAGTTTGTACGGAAGCATTATCCTGAAGTAAGGATCATACAGAATCAAAAAAACCTCGGCTATGGCGGGGGAAATAATGTCGGCATCACTGCATCAAGTGGTAAATATATTGCCCTTCTGAATAACGATACAAAAGCTGATGCAAACTGGCTTCAAAGGCTTGTTGAAGCTATAGAAGAGGACGAAAAGATCGGCATGTGTGCATCAAAGATACTGAACTATTATAATCCAGAGACCATTGACAATACAGGACTTCTCTTGTATAAAGATGGTATCGCAAGGGGTCGGGGAAGACTTGAGAAGGATGTTGGACAATACGCATCATCTGAAGAGGTTTTCTTCCCAAGTGGCTGTGCTGGCCTATACAAAAGAGAGATGCTTGATGGTATAGGGCTCTTTGATGAAGACTTTTTCCTCTATCTCGACGATGTGGATATAGGTATGAGGGGCAGACTGGCAGGATGGAAGTGCATCTATGTTCCTGATGCAGTTGTATATCACAAATACTCTGCAACAACTGAGCCATACTCATCCCTGAAAGCATACCTTGTGGAGAGAAACAGGATTTGGATAGTAATGAAGTATTTCCCATTACGGATGATGATTGTGAGCCTATTCTATACGCTTTTACGATATGTACTGCAAGGATATGGTGCATTGAGAAAAAAAGGTGCAAGCAGCCATCTTGTAAGATCAGAGTCCGTATTCACCATATTGGGCATTATTCTAAAAGCATATATATCAGCACTTTACAAAAGTGGTAGAATGTTACGCAAACGCAGACAGGTGATGAGCATAAAGAAAGTTACAAATAGAGAAATATCGCAATGGTTCAGGGTTTTTGGTATGGGTGCGAAAGAAATAGCCCTGAAGGAGTGAGATGAAAATACTGATTATAATACCTGCACTCAATGAAGAGTTAAATATTGGAGGCGTGATAGATGATCTTAAGGCATACGTTCCAGAGGCCAATCTTTTAGTGGTGAATGATGGTTCAACAGACTCTACTGCTGAGATTGCATATAGCTATAGAGCCACAGTCATTAATCTTCCCTTTAACCTCGGTATTGGAGCGGCTATGCAGGCAGGATTTAAATATGCTGAAAGGAATGGATATGATATAGCTGTCCAATTCGATGGAGATGGTCAGCATAGAGCTGATCAGTTGCAAGATATTTTAAATCCAATAATAGACGGAAATGCAGATATTACGATTGGATCAAGGTTTATCAATAAAGGATTGTATGACGCCGAGTTACCAAGACTTGTTGGTATCAGGATACTTTCGCGTATAATATCAATTTTCATTGGACAGAAGATAACAGATCCAACATCTGGTTTTCGGGCTGTGAATCGGAAGGTAATAGAATTTTACAGCAGATATTATCCTGATGATTATCCGGAGCCTGAGGCACTTGTCCTCTTGCACAGGGCTGGCTTCAGAATACATGAAGTTCCCACATTGATGAGGAAGAGGCTGATGGGAAATTCATCTATAACGATAGTAAAGGCTATTTATTATATGATTAAGGTCATATTGGCAATAACAATTGACATAATTAAAAAAGTACCAGGGAGGTAATATATGGAACTGATTACATTATTCGCAACGATTATCAACATCATTATTTTCATAACCGTAGTTGAGCTGACGCGGAGAAACAGACTAAAGGAGCGATATTCACTGCTCTGGCTTTTTTCTTCCCTCGTGATGATATGGTTTTCTGCGTCTCGGGAGTCTCTCCACCTTCTATCAAGGGTAATCGGTATTCAATACCCACCTTCTCTTATCTTCCTGTTAGGCTTTTTATTCCTGATCATTATCAATATACATTTTTCTACTATAATATCAGAACTATCTGACCAGAATAAAACCCTTACGCAGGAAATAGCCCTTCTCCATGAGACGGTGAAGATCAGAAGAGGGGAGGGAGGAAAGTGATGGGAGAGAGAACCATATCCATACATTCTTCTTTAGCCTTTCTTTTTGTATTTGTCATTATTCTTTTGAGTGGTAAAAATTCTTTTTCCCAGCAGTTCCCTGACTGTCTGATATGTCATAAAATGCAGGCTTCCGGCCAGTATGTTCATCCTGTCTATAAAAAGGGCTGTACTTCATGTCATACAGAGGCTCATAAAACAGGGTCGAAGGCTCAGAAATATCTTTTTGCGAAGGGGGTAGATCTTTGCTGGGGTTGTCATAATAAGGCAAAGTTTTCGAAAAAGTTTGGTCATCCTCCTGTTGCGAAGGGTGAGTGTACATCCTGCCACGATGTTCACGCGACAAATAATCCGAGGTTATTACTTTTACCCATGCCAAAGCTCTGTTATAAATGTCATGACCTTGCAAAGTTTTTGAATAAATCAAACCATGCTCCGGTCGATGAAGGCAAATGCATGTCATGCCATGATCCACACAGCGGTGAAATAAAGAGTCTCCTCTTAGCTGATGTGCCGGCACTCTGCTTTCAGTGTCATGAAAAAAAGAAATACATTTCAGAGGAAAAGAAGAAACACCATTCCCCTGTGGCAAAAGGTATGTGCAGGAATTGCCATCAGCCACATGCTTCAGCATCAAAAAAATTACTTTTAGCATCCACTCCTGATATGTGCTTTGTCTGTCATGAAGGTGCTGACTTTAAGAATAAATATAATCATGCTCCTTTTGCTCAGGGTATGTGTATGAACTGTCACGAACCGCATCAGGGTGATATA
The DNA here is from genome assembly GCA_020062205.1 of Thermodesulfovibrionales bacterium. Taxonomy (GTDB): domain Bacteria; phylum Nitrospirota; class Thermodesulfovibrionia; order Thermodesulfovibrionales; family SM23-35; genus VGWY01. The sequence goes on along the minus strand of JAGUWT010000240.1, from coordinate 771 downwards.
AAAAATCTCCTTCTTGCCGGCACGCCTTCACTCTGTTTTAACTGCCACAACAAAGCAGAATTCCTCAAAAAGAATCAGCATCCCCCTGTATCGGCAGGTATGTGTTCAATATGCCATGAACCTCATGCATCTTCAACATTTGCATTACTTTCTTATCCAATAAACGATGGTTGTGTCCTCTGCCATCCAAGGATTGCTGCGGGAGCACACGGAAGGGCTGGTCTTTCTCAAATCTGGCATCCACTCAAAGATAGAAAATACAAGCCATCCAGGGACGGCCAGCTTTCATGTGTAAGCTGTCACAGTCCACACAGCTCTGATTCCATGATTCTTTTCAGATTTCCGGCAAAAACACCTGCTGAAATATGCTCGAATTGCCATAAAGGAAAATAGGGGGGATAAGATAAATCCGCTCAAGCAGAAGGTAATCGAGAAAATCGGAAGAGAGGGACCGATTACCTTTGAAACCTTTATGGAGATGGCACTCTATGAGCCTAATCTCGGATACTACGCATCAGACAAATTAGTAATAGGCAAGTCAGGCGACTACTATACAAGTCCACATCTCCACTTTGCTTTCGGGGCAACTATTGGAAGACAATTTGAGGAGATGTGGGAAATATTGGGGAGCCCATCTGAGGTGGATACCTTTCAGGTTGTTGAGATCGGTGCAGGCGCCGGATATATGTGTAAAGATATTTTGTCCCACCTCAATAACAGAGATCTTTACAGAGCTTTAACGTATATCATAGTAGAGCCCAATCCTTTTAT
>JAGUWT010000298.1 GCA_020062205.1 Thermodesulfovibrionales bacterium | reverse complement strand
AGACCAGGTGTTCTGTTTCACGGCGTTTCATTAAAGCCAGGCAAACCATTGATAGGAGGCATTGTAAATAATATCCCTATATTTGGCCTGCCAGGACATCCTGCAGCAGTTACTGTATGTTTTCATGTATTTATCATGCCAGTTATAAGAACCTTGTCAGGTTTATCGAAGAATAGATTTGAGCAGGACCAAAGGATCATAAGGGCAAGAATCGCAAAAAACATCTCATCGAGTCCTGGAAGAGAGGAACATATAGGGGTTTATCTTGAGAAAAGAGATGGGGAGATCTGGGCAGTACCCTTACTTGGCAAATCAGGGCTCATGACAACCTTGATTAAGGCAGATGGAATGGCTGTAATCCCCCTGAGGAAATTAGGTGTAGAAACAGGAGAGACTGTAGAGGTAAGGCTTTTTTAAGGTTAAAATTGTAATAGATAAGATATTGCTGACACGTCAGATAGTGGTTCGATTAGTGCTTTCACATAGTAGACGCACATGGGGAATCCGTAGAGAATTTTAAAACACATACTTCTCAAGTGGAGTCTACCGTCTGTTATACTTTGTTGCACTGTTTTTAGACAATTCTTCAGGATATTTCTTCTCATTCAATTCAATCTTTGCCAGCACTTCTCTTTCGATATCGATTCCCAATGTATCAGCTAATCTTGCAAGATAGATAAACACATCTGCGATCTCCTGCTTTATCAGAGCCATATATTTCTCAGAATCAGTGATATTCTTCGACTGTTCTTCTGTCAGCCACTGAAATATCTCAAGAAGTTCTGCTGCCTCGGCAGCAAGTGCCATCGTTAGATTCTTTGGACTGTGAAACTGTTGCCAGTTTCTTGCTTCAGCAAAATCTCTCAGCCTTTTGTGTATATTCTGTATATCCATCTGAATCAGATGAGATTCCCTGTTGCTATATTGGAGATGGTCGGTATCCCCTCTTCCATTAAATGCGTGTTCTTCGCATCGTCTATGGTATAAATCTGCTTCCCCCATTTTAACAGCTCTTGACAGAACGTTTCGGTCCTGCTTCCTGGTGCAGCATAGGGGATGAAAATGGCTGTTGCAAGCGCTGCAACGAAATAATTCCTTCTGACAGCCCTGTCCGAGGAGATACGTTTTTCTTTTCCTGAAAAGGGGGAAAGTATAAGTAATCGTCCATCTTCGATAGGCTTCCTGTATTCAGGTTTAATCCGCATTCCCTCAATACCGCGGGCAGGGCATATTATGACGGACTGTTTACCTCGGAGAAGGATATTCAGGCACTCGCGCTCCATTGCTGAATGAAATCCACTGATTCCAGTAATTCCTCTTCCCCGGAGCTGACGCAGAAAGTCATAGGTCTTCAGAATGATATTGCCGGGGCATTTATTGGAACAGAAGATTGCGAGGGTTTTGCTTTGGAGGATATCGGGATTCCCTATGGCAGTTAAGGTCTTGGGCGCATGGTGCCCAAGGTATCGACTTAGCGCTTCCGGATAGCTGCCGCTATTCTTATCAAGCCTGGTTGAGTTCATCTGTGGTTAAAACAATATGCTACTTTTACTCATTTATAACTTTCTGGTGCCTTGCAACATATTGTTATTATTGTCTTTTTTCACTTCTTTATTACTAAATTTATTACTTTTTCGCGCTAACTTGCTGCATTAAGTTAAAACCCAGACAGGGGTTCTTTTGGTGCCGGAATTTCTTATGGTTTTATCTTTTCTTGACATCTCATTAAGAAGATTGTTGATTTTTTTCAACTTCTGCTTTTCATCCAAGATATCCGGAAGCTTGCTCAAGAGTAACCTGTCGATATCCTGAAGGTTTAGAGCGCCGATGGATTCACCGTCTCTGCCGTAATAATGACCTTCCCACGCGATTGGAATACCCTGAGGAGCAGCTGGTATCTGGAACATTATCACTCGTCCTTCAGGTAGAAGAAGTTCGTAAATTTCGATAAAGGTAATACGATTCGTGGTCTTGTTGGCAATCTCCGATTTTAGGCTGTCGAGATCAGAACGGTTAGGACGATAGCCTGTACCGGCGATTTCCCGCGTTTTATCTGAAACACTGAAAATCAGCCAGCCATATGGTTGTCCCTTCAAATTCGCCTCATTGCTCAAGGCAGAAAAGTATTGACCGAGTTCCTTGAAGCCGAAACTGGATTTGGCCTCCTTAAACTCAACCCATTCGGTTTCCGAGGGAAGGGTTTTCAGTTCAACAAAAAGTTTCTTGAGTTCTTCCTGTGTCAATCTTTCTCCCGGTTTCTATTCAGTAATTGTTTTAAAAGGCTTGTAGCATCATCATTTAAATCATATCTTCTATCTTTTCTTAATTCTCTATTAAGTTGATCTTTTCTTTTTTCTAAAGCAATTAAGACTTCGTTCCACTTATCTTCAGGAACTGCTGTAGGCTTTGTCAGTTTTGCATCAATTTTGGTCAACAAATCTGTATTGTTTTGTGCTTCTGCTAAGAGTCGTATATGCCATAGAAAAATTAAGAGATCAGCTATCTGATATGGATCAACATTCTTAGTTAACCTGTAATATGATTCTACAATTGAGGAAATACTGCTGATGCATGATTCTGT
>JAGUWT010000081.1 GCA_020062205.1 Thermodesulfovibrionales bacterium | reverse complement strand
TCTCGAACTCCTGGTTCTCCCCGCAGCGGAGCGGAGGGAGAATCAGGAGTTCGCTGCTCAACTGCCGCATTCCCCCCGGAGCGAAGCGGAGGGGGGAACGTAGAGTTCACTTGATGCCGAATAGCTCAGCGTGCTTTTTCGCTGAGCTATTCGGCATCAAGTGCAGCGTTTTGTTATGCCATATCTTTTGTTTTGTAACGAGAAGGCTCATTAAAAAAGCTTATATCTGCATATCCAGCATAGATTTTACCCGAATGCTTTATCCCTTTGGGAATAAAATAATAATCTCCTTTTGAATAAGTATTTTTTATCCCATTTATTATTAAATCAATCTTTCCTTCTAAGACTACACCAAATTGGCTTTCATGGGAATGTTCTGGAAGCTCTATATCCTTTTCAAATTCCATGAACAATATTTGATGATTTTTCGACTGGGATATATATGCCTTTGCTCCCTTTATTGGGATGCTTGCTTCAGGTAGAGTCTTTATAACTTCGGGGAATACTTTTGACATAGTTTTATTTTAATTTTTTTAGCATAACATTTACTTTTATGTTATTCTACTAATTGACAAATTTTAGAAAACAATTGTACATTTGTCAAGACTATATTTAAAAAAATAGTTGACAAAACGTATTATTTGCAGTATAAAAGTATTATTTAATTAATTATATTGCATAGGTATAATTTACAATTTTATTATGCTTGAACAATTTCAGAAATACCTTTCAGAAAATGCGCGCCTCAATACAGAACATATCTCCTATTACATCAAATGGATATCCGAATGCTATGCGTATCTGAACGAGTCACTTGAACACAGAATAAATTCCGAACAAAAGCAGCAGTTTCTCGGTCATTTGTCGAAGAACCATGAAGACTGGCAGGTAAAACAGGCTGATTATGCAATTCGGATTTACAGCTTTTTCCTCTCACGTCAGCTGAAAGCCCCTTCAACCGATCTGCCTGATTTTGATCGTGAATGGACTGTTATAGAGGACAACACCAGAAAGGCACTTCGCCTCAGGCATCTGTCACTGAGCACTGAGAAGTCCTACATCATCTGGCTTCGCCAGTTCAGGGGTTTTGTAAAGACAAAAAACCCTCAGGATCTCGAAGGGACAGATATACAGAATTTTCTTTCCCATCTTGCTGTTGAAAGGAAGGTGTCTTCCTCTACACAAAGCCAGGCCTTAAATGCCATCATCTTTGTCTTCCGCCATGTGCTCAACAAAGAAGTAGAGGGCTTGATTGATGCTGTTAGAGCAAAGTATAGACGCAGGCTGCCGGTTGTTCTTACTGGCCGGGAAGTAGAGCAAATCTTTGACAGGATGTCAGGGATTCACAGGCTCATGGCTATGCTCACATATGGATGCGGCCTCAGAATTACAGAATGCCTCAGTTTGAGGATCAAGGATTTAGACCTTGAGAGGAGCATGCTCATTGTAAGAGCAGGCAAAGGAGACAAAGACAGGAGGACGGTCATTCCCGAACGGTTGAAGGATGTCCTTATTCACCATATCGAGGATATCCGTTCTATTTATGCCAAAGACCGAGAGCAAAATCTCAATGGCGTCTATTTGCCCGGCGCCCTTGAGAAGAAGTATCCTAATGCAAGCAAGGAATGGGGATGGTTCTGGCTGTTCCCCTCTCAATCTCTTTCCATCGATCCACGAACTCTGATCGTCCGGCGCCACCACATGCACCCTGCATCCCTTCAAAGAGCTTTTCGGGATGCAGTGCAGCAAACAGGTATATCAAAACAGGTTTCTGTTCATACGTTACGGCACAGCTTTGCCACTCATCTGCTTGAAAACGGCTATGACATCAGGACAATCCAAGAGTTACTTGGTCATCAAAACCTTCAGACCACAATGATCTATACCCATGTTGCAACAAAGAATGTTCTTGGTGTCAGGAGCCCTCTCGATAAATAATTATGAAATTTCTGAGTTCATCTTGACAGACATGAATAATATAAATGGCTAAAAGACATTTAGGACAGAATTTTCTTTATGATCCTTCAATCCTGAGAAGGATCATTCAGGTCGCACAGCTCAATAGAGAAGACCTCGTCGTGGAGATAGGTCCCGGTCCTGGCATGTTGACGAGGATGCTGGCTGAACGGGTTAAAAGGGTTATTGCTATCGAGCTCGATGAGAAGTTGTTCGAAAAATTAAAGACCGGACTTACTGAATATAGCAATCTGGAATTAATCCATGGAGATGCCCTCAAATACAATTATGAGAATCTTCCTGAATTCAAGGTCGTTGCAAACATACCTTACTATATTACAACCCCTATCCTCTTCAGGCTTCTTGAGAATCCCAAACATCTCAAAACCATAACCTTGACTGTTCAGAAAGAGGTTGCTGAAAGGATAGCAGCAAGTCCAGGCGGGAAAGACTATGGCGTTCTTTCAATCATGGTCCAGTATTATGCGAAGCCAAGTCTTAAATTTATCATACCAAAAGGATCATTCCGGCCGGTGCCGAGAGTTGACTCTGCTGTTATCCATATGAAAATCCTTGAACAACCCCCTGTTGATGTAAGAGATGAAAAATTCTTCTTCAGGATTGTTAAGACTGCCTTTTCTCAGAGGAGGAAGATGCTCTCGAACGCGCTCAAAAGTATCAGGGAAGATATAAAAGAGAGACTTAATGAGGCAGGGATAGATTCAAATCGGAGACCAGAGACATTGAGTATTGAGGAATTTGCACATCTTGCTCATATAGTGAAGCTCCCCGACTAAAAGTCGTGCTTCCATGTAAGAAAAATTTTTTCATATAGCTGGCTTTCATGTAAAAGACTGAATTTAGCCACAGAGGACACAGAGAAAATGTTAAGAACCCTGCGCCAAGAGCGCAGGGCGTAAAAAACTTTAAAGGTATCTACCCTGTGGCAAGACCACAGGGTGTTCTCTTTAAATAAATGAATACATCTGTTCTTAAAATCCCCCTTCATCCCCCTTCCCCAAAGGGGGCGACTCCTTATATTCCCCTCTTTGGAAAAGAGGGGAGAGGGGGGATTTTATGTATCATAATTTAGTGCGTTTGTATTAGTAACTGTCGGTTTGGTAATTAT
>JAGUWT010000181.1 GCA_020062205.1 Thermodesulfovibrionales bacterium | reverse complement strand
TTTTAATTTGTTTCTGAACTATCTCATAAACCGATTCAATCGCTGTATCCAGTTTGTCTATTGCCTTTGTTCCGCCCTGTGCCATCTCAGGTTTGCCGCCACCGCTTCCACCTGCTATAGCAGCAACCTCTTTAAGAATCTTGCCTGCGTTGAATCTTTCTGTTAGGTCTTTTGTAACCATTGCAACCATTGATGCCTGTCCATCTTTTGTTGAAGCAATAAATATTATTCCAGAGCCAACCCTATCCCGCAGATTGTCAGCGAGAATCCTCAGGTCTTTCAATTCAATCCCGTCTATTCTGTGGGATAAGACAGTTATTCCGTTTATCTTTTTAACATGTTTTAGAATGGACATCGAGTCTTTAGCAGCAGTCTTGCCTTTTATCGTCTCTATCTCTTTTTCAAGTATCCTTATGTCTGAAACAAGTTTTTCTAATCGGGGATATGCCTTGTCTGTTTTTAATAACTCGTTTATTTTCTTCAGTTCTGCAGACTTATCTTTGAGGTAATGATATGCCTCTATACCAGTGAGTGCCTCTATCCTTCTGATGCCAGATGCCACACTTCCTTCAGATGTGACGACACATAATCCTATGTCTCCTGTTGCTTTGCAATGGGTTCCGCCACAGAGTTCTGAGCTGAACCCTGGTACACTGACAACACGTACTGTCTCACTATATTTTTCTCCAAAGAGTGCCATAGCTCCTGATTCAATAGCTGTTTTTATATCCTTAATTGATGTCACAACCGGAAGGTTTTCCAGTATCTTCTCATTCAACAAAGTCTCAATAGTGGTTATTTCATCTTCAACAGGTGCAGAAAAATGGGTAAAGTCAAAACGTAGTTTTTCAGGTGAGACGAGTGAGCCTGCCTGTTTCACATGGTCTCCGAGGACTGACCTCAGGATTTTGTGCAAGAGATGGGTCGCTGTATGATTCCTCATGGTTGCTTTTCTTTTTTCAACATCAATCCTGCACTTTACCTTATCCCATACCCGTAACTTACCCTTTTTGATTTTTATGATATGTGAATGAAGTCCTTCCAGGGGTTTTTTCGTATCGAGCACCGTGGCTACAAAATCCTGTCCTGTCAGTTCACCTGTATCACCTACCTGGCCACCTGATTCACCATACAATGGGGTTTTGTCAAGAAAGACTTCAACCTCTTCGCCTTTGAATGCCTCCTTGATTACCTTTGCATCCTTTACGATGGCCTTTATAACAGATTCTGATTCATAGGTTTCATAGCCGACAAATTCTGTTTTTCCGATCTCAGAGATTAATTCCCTGTAGATAGAGGCAACAGCCTCTTCTTCTCCAACCCAAGATGCCCTTGCCCTTTCCCTCTGTATCTCCATCTCCCTCTGAAAACCATCTTCATCAATTTTCAATCCTGCATCCATCGCAATGTCACGTGCAAGGTCAATTGGAAAGCCAAAGGTATCATAGAGCCTGAAGATCTCATCTCCCGGTATAACCCTGGTGCCAGCTTTTTTTACCTTTAATATAATCTCATCAAGCTTGTTCATCCCTGTCTCAACAGTTCTGATAAACCGTTCTTCCTCTATCTTGAGGAGTTTCGATGTCCTTTTCTGTTCATCTGCAATTTCAGGATATATATCACCCATTGCTGAAACAACAGATCTGATCAATTTGTATAGACATGGTTCATGCATATTGAGGAGCCTTGCATGTCTTGATGCCCTGCGGATTATCCTCCTTAATACATAACCCCGACCCTCATTTGAAGGCAAAAGGCCTTCGGAAAGGAGAAAGGTTATCGAGCGTATGTGATCTGCAATGACTCTTATGGATGCATCAGAATCCTGAGTTAAACCATAGCTTACACCGGTAAGAGATAAAATATCTGTGATTATTGGTTGAAAAAGATCTGTATCAAAATTGGTCATTTTATCCTGAAGGATTAAACTAATCCGCTCAAGACCCATTCCTGTATCTATACTTGGCTTAGGAAGCGGAGTAAGTTTTCCATGTTCATCTCTATTGAACTGCATAAAAACAAGGTTCCAGATTTCTAAAAATCTGTCGCAGTCGCATCCAACAGAACATCCTGCCTGTCCACAGCCAACTGATTCACCACGATCAAGTATTATCTCAGAACATGGACCACATGGGCCTGTATCTGCCATCTGCCAGAAATTGTCTTTTGCGCCAAGGCGGACAATTTTATCGGGTTTTACATCAGAGTTCTCTATCCAGAGATGTTCTGATTCATCATCTTCCTCATATATAGACACCCAGAGTTTATCCTTTGGAACTTTAAACCACTCTGTAAGCAGCTCCCATGCAAAGGTTATTGCATCTTTCTTAAAGTAATCACCAAAGGAGAAATTACCCAGCATTTCGAAGAATGTATGGTGCCGTGCAGTATGCCCAACGTTCTCAAGGTCGCTATGCTTTCCTCCTGCCCTCAGACACTTCTGGCAAGAGACAGCACGTTTGTAGGGACTCTTTTCCTCTCCAAGAAAGATTGTCTTGAACTGTACCATCCCTGCATTTACAAAAAGCAGTGTAGGATCGTATCTCGGGATCAGCGGGGTGCTTGAAACTATGTGGTGACCTCTGGATTGAAAGTATTCCAGAAATGCATTCCTTATTTCCTTGCTCGTCATAAACCCTCTTTAATCTAAATTTCTGTCCTTGTCATTCTCTGTGTCCTCTGTGCTCTCTGTGGTTAAATTCAGGTTTTTGTTCTTTAACACCATTTTAATTGTATCGTAAGAATACCCTTTTCTTTGAAGAAGATTATACAGTCTTCTCCTTATTTTTTCCGCTGGATAATCCTTTACAATCCGTAGTTTTTTTTCAACAAGTCTTTTCGCATTTTCAATGTCTTCTTTTTCATCAGAGATAAACATTGAGTCAATGATATCCCGAGGAATTCCCCTGTTCACCATAAATCTTCTAATCCCCTTTTTACCGAGCATTTTTGTTGACGCTGCCTGTCTTTTCAAAGCTTCGGCCAATGTTCTGTCGTTGATAAGCCCTACCTGCTTAAGATGGTGTATTGTGGAAGAGGTTACCGTTTCAGAGAATCCCTTTTTTCTGAGTTTTTCTTCAAGCTCCTTTTCGCTTCTTCCTCTGTAGCTCAGGAGTTTTAAGGCATAGTAACGTGCTTTATCGTGTAAACCGCTCAATTTTCATCTTATTTTTTTGTCTTTTCTTCTGCCTTGGGTGGTGCATACTGTTCAAACGTCAGGTCGCTTGTGGACTGTATACCTTTTGCCTTGAGTGCGAAATCATCAGGATTGGTAGCACCTCTAAGTGCCTCATTATAGGTTATGAGTCCTGCTTTCAAAAGGCCAAAGAGGGATTGGTCGAATGTCTGCATATCATAATGGATCGCTCCTTGTGCAATTGTATCATGCATGGATTTTGTTTTATCCGGATTAACGATACAGTCTTTTATTGTTGCTGTGGCTATAAGAACCTCAACTGCAGGTACCCTTCCTTTTCCATCTGCCCTTAGGAAAAGCCTCATGGATATAATAGCTTTCAGCACTGATGCAAGTTGTAGCCGTATCTGTTTATGTTGAAATGGAGGGAATACAGAAATGATTCTATTTACTGTTTCGGTTGCATCTATTGTATGGAGCGTGCTCAAAACAAGATGGCCTGTTTCAGCGGCGATTAATGCTGTCTGAATGGTTTCAAAATCCCGCATTTCACCAACGAGTATGACATCAGGATCCTGTCTGAGCGCCTGTCTCAATGCTTTTATAAAAGACTCTGTATCATTCCCGATTTCCCTCTGGTTGACTATGCTCCTTTTGTCCCGATGAAGATACTCGATCGGGTCTTCAATCGTCATGACATGTTTTGTTTTAGTTGTATTGATCAGGTCTATCATCGCAGCAAGGGTTGTTGATTTTCCGCTTCCCGTTGTTCCTGTCACGAGGATTAAGCCTCTTTCTTCCAGGGAAATATTCTTGGTAACATCCGGTAGATGCAATTCTTCAATAGTTGGGATTCTCGTTGGGATGACCCTGAATACCATTCCTACGGTTCCCCTCTGCATAAATACATTGCATCTGAACCTTCCGAGGCCAGGGATACTATAGGCAAGATCAATGTCATTTCTCTTCTTAAACATCTCATGCTGTGTGGGAGTCAGGACAAAAGAGGCAGCCCTCAATACTTCTTCAGGTGTTACTCTATCCTCTGACGTAAGAGGGATAAGCTCTCCATTGATTCTCAATACAGGCGGCGAACCAACCTTCAGATGGAGGTCTGAAGCTCCTGAAGCATGTGCTCGTGTTAAAAGTTCATTAATATCCATGATTATCTCCTTAACTTATATGCTTCAATAATATTTTTCTCAATCTCTTTTGCGGCAGCGGTATTATTTCTTAAAAACTCTTTTGCGTTTTCTCGCCCCTGGCCAATCCTGTTGCCGCCAAAACTATACCAGGCTCCTGATTTTTCGATGATCCCCTTTTCAACACCCAGGTCAACAAGTTCTCCAACCCTTGAAATCCCTTCATTGAAATAGATATCAACCTCAGCCTGCTTAAAAGGAGGCGCTACCTTATTCTTGACTACTTTTACCCTTACCCTTACGCCTACAGTCTCCTGATTTTCTTTGATATTATCAATTCTTCGTATATCGAGTCTCATAGAAGAGTAAAATTTCAGTGCCGTTCCTCCTGTTGTTGTCTCCGGGCTGCCAAACATAACGCCGATCTTCATTCGTATCTGGTTTATGAATACAACAGTTGTCTGGGATTTTGATATCGCAGCAGTTAGTTTCCTCAATGCCTGACTCATGAGTCTTGCCTGAAGTCCTGGGAGTGAATCACCCATTTCTCCTTCTATTTCCGCCTTGGGCACAAGGGCAGCGACTGAATCTATTGCAATAATATCAATTGCTCCACTCCTTACGAGAGCCTCTGCAACCTCAAGGGCTTGTTCTCCTGTATCTGGTTGCGAGATAAGGAGGTCTTCTATCTTCACGCCGAGTTTTTGTGCATAATTAACATCGAGTGCATGTTCAGCATCTATAAATGCTGCAGTACCTCCACCCTTCTGTGCCTGTGCAATAGCACTTAAGGCCAAAGTGGTTTTTCCTGATGACTCAGGACCGAATATCTCGATAACCCTCCCCCTCGGGATACCACCAATACCGGTGGCAATATCAAGAGATAGAGAGCCCGTCGGGATTACCTGGATACCTTCGGCAATTCCTTCTGCTCCAAGCCGCATAATGGCACCTTTCCCAAAGCTCTTTTCAATCTGTGAAATGGCCATCTCAAGTGCCTTCACTTTATCTTTATCAGTCATGTTCCCTCCTTTT
>JAGUWT010000224.1 GCA_020062205.1 Thermodesulfovibrionales bacterium | reverse complement strand
GATGCCTCTCTTGTTAATGATACAAGGTCAGATCTGTCAAGGTATTGAATTGCAAACTTCCTTGCACCAGCCATAAACTGCTGGAGGCCGAGCATGAGCCTGTCACAGAATGTATACATACCTATTGCACCAAAAGGAATTTTCTTAAAGTTTTTGCCATATTTTGACTTTAGTGTTTCAGCACTTACGAATATTGTCTCTACGGAATCACCGTATTTCTTTATCTCCTGGGGGAGTTTTTCTTCAGACATCCACCTCTGTATATTCTTTCCGACCATTGCAGGAATCATCGTTGCACGGCCCATGCATACAGCCTTTACAAAGGGAGCACCCAATGCAATTGCCTTAAAGACGTGATCTTCCAGAGAGAATCCCCCGGCAATAGCAAGGTCAGGGACATATTTGCCCTTTGCCCTTAATTCACTGGCGAATTTGTATGCAAGGGACTCAAGATAGATAGTCGGTATTCCCCATTCATTCATCATCCTCCATGGGCTCATTCCTGTTCCCCCACCGGCGCCATCAATAGTAAGCAGATCTATCTCAGCATCTGAGGCAAACTTGATTGCCCTTGCGAGGTCAGTGATCCTGTAGGCACCTGTCTTCAGGGAAACAAACTTTGCACCTATTTTCCTGAGATACTCTACACTTTTCATGAAATTATCATATTGAACCATGCCGAGCCTTGAATGTCTTTCAAATTCCTTAAAAGCACCTTCTCTAAAGGCCTTTTGTACAACAGGATCTTCAGGATCTGGCAGAACAACATATCCTCTCCTTTTTAATTCAAGCGCTCTGTCAAGTGTTTTTAGCTTCACTTCACCACCGATATTTTTTGCCCCTTGTCCCCATTTCAGCTCAAGACATTCAACACCAAGTTTCTCGACTGCATATTCTGGAGAGCCGAGTCTTGCATCCTCAACGTTCTGTTGCAAAACTATAGCCCCATATCCATCGGACCATTCATTAAAGGTCTTTACCCTTCTTTCAAGTTCAGGTGAGTTTGTCACTCTGCCGTTGACTATTTCAGCTTTGTGATCCATTCCAACGACATTTTCACCTATAACTACCATAAGTCCTGAGATGGCACCGCCGATAGCCATTCCTTCCCAGTTATCCCTCGCTATATTTGTTGAACCCAAGGCACCAGTAAAAATAGGTATCCTCAACTTAATTTTGTGCTTATTGCCGATTTCTACCTCTGTTGATACATTCGTGAACAGTGCCTTATCAGAATCTGCTTCCATTCCGACAGCACCCACACATGTGCCTTGGATATTAAGATGAGAGTAATCTACCGGATACTGCTTTGTTGCTCCAGCAGTAACCTTACCAAATGGCTGGGGATACAGCACTTCCCTCCCTCGGTAAGAAGACTTCCCGATCTCACATATTCCCGGACACCCATCAAGACATACTGAACAGATGCCTGAATGTGGAGCCGGGTCTTGAACCCTGTTCTTTGTACCTGTTGCTGCACTTGCATTTGGTCTTCCGTAATTCATTCCGCCCTCCTTAATTAAGTATTATTTAATAATATGCTCAAAAAAAATAAGTATTGATTAAGTCTTGATGCAAAAAAAATCCTTTTGCATCAATAAATCAAATGAACCATGCTCTTAAATCTTCTTTAATTTAAGAGCTCAGTAAGAGTATTTCCGCACTATCACCTCCCTCATTTTTCAATAAAGATATGACTTCTTGCTTCAGGTAAAGAGAATCACCTGATCTGAGAGTCTCACCTTTACCGTCAATAATTACATAGACATCTCCTTTTAAAACATAGAGTAATTTCTTCCCTTCAGAAGGTATTGCCTGGCCTTTTACTTTCGCATACGGCTCTATCACCATGAGGGTTCCTGACATGGTACCATTTGTAACGATACTAAAACCTTTCATTCCGTTCTCTTTATAGGAAGGATGTGAAAATATTTTCTCTTTTTTAATAAGCCATTGTGACTCGTCAGCTCTTTTCTCTAATGTATCTGAAAGGCTAACGCCGAGGGCGTTACAAATCTGTAAAAATGAACTGAGAGAAGGAGTTATCTGGTTACTTTCTAACTGAGAGATAAAACTCGGGGTCAGTCCAACCTTGTCAGCGAGGTCCTTCTGGCTTATTCCTATCTTCATCCGCAATTCCTTTATCTTACCGCCGATATCGAGTGAGGGCTCTTTTCTCACCGATGTAATAGCAATTGTTCCTGTACTGATTTCGTAAGGATGAGGCTTAGAAGCCTCTCTGTTTGGTCGGCCTTCGAGTTTCAGCGCTTTTATCCAAAGCTTGTCTTTTCTTTTGTATAATTCTAAGACTACTTGCGTTATATGTCGCAAATTGGCCTTGAACTTCTGACTGTGTGCATCTTTCTCGAGTATCCAGTAAGCGACGGTCTCGAGATCGTAAAGGAGTGGACATAGGTATGTAAAGAATTTATATGTCCTGTTCTCATCCCCCCAGAGGTCCTGCATACCTGTAAGGCTGTCGAAAACATATCTTCCCCCCGATTGAAATTTATCCTCCAAGGAATTCAGGAGTGAAATAAAGCTATCTATATTTTTTGGATCGTCAACCTTTATGACCTTCACGTTTAAGGCATTATCATAAAATTTTGTGAATGCTCTGTCATTCTTGCCTTTCCCTGAAGTAAAGCAGTCGAGCAAAACAAAATTCTCTTTTGAAGGGATTTCACCTATCTTCTGGAAAATGGTGTGGGGTGACTTGTTAAAACTGACATAGATGACATGGCGGTTCTCAGTAAAAGATTGCCGAATGAAATTCAATATGAATATTTCCGGGGCTGTACCTGCCTCAACTTCCCAGACTACATTATCTCCAACATAGAGAGAGTCTATGAGATTATCCAGATCATTTATGCCAGAGCATATTTTAGTCATTCTTATTCGGCAAACGGTTACCTATTGGCTTTTACTGTAAAAAACCAGGAAATAGTTTGTCAAGAAGGTTATTTCATTAATATAAAGACCTTTTTAATGTCTTTAAAGCGATGGGTTACCCACAGAAGCAAAATTACGTTTAAGATAGCAATAGACTATCGATAACTTCCTTTTATTCTCAATTTTAAAAACTGTTACAATTGTGAAGATTTTAACTGGTAATCGATAAATAACACTGAAAGAAATGAACCAAAATATTGTTATAATGGTTCATCAATGATTCCGTTATTCAAACACTACCCTCAATTAAAAGATAAGCTCCCTTATGTATCTTTGGGTGAATTCCCAACGCCGGTAGAAAAGCTTGAGCAATTGGGGAACGATATAGGTATAAATCATCTTTTTATAAAACGTGACGATTTGAGCGGTAAGGTCTATGGAGGAAATAAAATACGAAAGTTAGAATTCCTCCTGGGTTATGCTTTGCGCACCAAGGTAAAAGAAGTTTTGACTTTTGGCTTTGCAGGATCCAATCATGCACTGGCTACGGCAATTTATGCACAACAGATTGGACTAAAGAGCATATCTATGTTAATGCCCCAGCCTAATGCTAAATATGTACGCCGTAATCTCCTCATGAGTCATTGTTGCGGAACAGAACTTCACCAGCACCGCAATGTGTCACTACTAACCGTAGGAACCATATACCAGCTTCTGCGGCATAAACTGAAATATGGTTGTTTTCCCCTAATTGTCGCTGCTGGTGGCTCTTCGCCTCTTGGTGTAACTGGTTTCGTCAATGCAGCATTTGAACTAAAAGAGCAGATTATGGAAGGAAAAATACCCGTGCCTGACCTTATTTATGTTGCATTGGGCACTGTGGGAACAGCTGTTGGACTGATACTCGGATTCAAGGCTTTAAACATCAAAAGTCGGGTAATCTCTGTGCGGGTAGTGGATGAGAAATTTGCTAATGCAAGAAAAATGGTCAAACTCTTTCATAAGGCTAACTCTCTCCTTCATTCTATAGATTCTTCCTTCCCAATGCTTGAATTTTCTGAGAAGGATATAGATATTAGACACGACTTTTTTGGACAACAGTATGCTCTTTTCACTGAAGAAGGAATGAAAGCCGTTACTTTTATGAAGAATTGTGCAGGGATTAAATTGGATGGGACTTATACGGGGAAGGCCTTTGCTTCCCTTATCGATGATGCAGAAAAACAAGATCTAAAAAAGAAAGTTGTCCTGTTCTGGAACACTTACAACTCAAAAGATTTCTCAGACATCCTAACCACTGTTGATTATCACCAGTTACCCCGGTGCTTTCATCGTTATTTTGAAAATGAAGTGCAGCCTCTGGATAGAAATTTTTGAAAAAAGATAATTCAAAATATTGCCGAATACTTCCTGCAAGATGCACCTCTTGGAGGCGCGATAGAGATCAAGAGTACACATAGAAAGTCACGGCCTGCTTCTCGGCTATTAGGTATTATGTTCTCACAGTTATACGCAAAAGTATCAATTCCTAATATCTGTTTAATTCCCATTCAAGCAAACAAAACGGAAATGAAGCAGTGCGTGACTTTCCATTTCAATGAGGCATCGTCAAGAACTGGCAGGGTATTGAATACGAGTAGAAATAATCGTTTTATGATGAGATGCGGTAAGACGGAGCAACATAGCGATGTCGGGTAACCGCTTCACCTGCAAGTATTGATTTTTTAGGACGGATGCACTTTATCGATTTACAGCGGAAATACGAAGGTTAAAGCAAAGCATGGTCAGATCATCGTAAATTTAAAATTTGGTGTCTAATAGTTCCTTTATTTGATCAGAAAAAATCTCATCTCTTGTTTTAATTTTCAATGCCTTTTGGAAATAATTATATGCCTTCCTTTCTTCTTTTTTGTTTAAGAAATATTTTCCTAATTCTAATAGTTTTTTCTGTTTAACCCTATGCTGTAGTTCTTTGTCTTTTGTTATGGAACCTGCCCTATTGTATAGCCTTTCTGCCTCATGAACATTATTTTCTTTCAAAAATAATAGTCCTCTTGTTGCTAATAAATAAACATCCTCTATGCTGTCAAATCTATCTAACAATTTATGAGCTTCATGTATATTATTTTTATCATCGGTTAGTAATAGGGCATATGCCAAATTATTTATTAATGCAATATCTCTTGGATTATATTTCAAGCCCTCTTGAGCAATACGAATTGCTTCAGGCAAGTCTTTATTAATTTCTGTAGTAATATGATTCAAAAGTATATAAGGTGTTGCCAAAGTTGAATTACATTGCATGGCTTTCCTTAATGACATAGAGGCATTATCATAATCCTTAAACGCATGAAATAACTTTCCTTCAGAAACTAATAAATCACAGTTATCAGGGAACAACTGTCGTGTTTCAGAAATAATCGTTTTCGCCTCTAATAACTTGTTTTCTTTCAAAAGAGCATTAAAAAAGTTGTTATATGTTAAAGGATATTTGTGAAGTGAGATAGACTCCAAGTAATAATGAAACGTTTCATGCATTTCCCCCAATTGGCGATAAGATGCAGCCATATTGTTATATATCCTTGCCTTCCCCACAATATTATTGGATGTTGCAGGCATATCTATTAATTTTTTTAGAGATTTTATAGCTTGATGATACTTTTTAGTCTTATACGAAGAATAAGCAAGTATATCTAAAAAGTCTGATTCGGAATTGTATTGATTTATATATTTATTAATCAGTTCAAATACCTTTTCATGCTCTTCTATCTCCTGATAGGACCTCGCTAAATTTTTTATTGCGTAAATAAAATTTCTATTTAGTGCGATAGCAGATAGATAACTCGTGATTGCCCTTTTATGATCCTTTTTTAGGGAATAACATGCTCCTAAATTGTTATATGCATTTGCAAAATTAGCATTAAGCATAAGCGATTTACGTAAAGAGTTTATTGCTCTATCAATATTGCCTTTAAGTATATATATGACACCAATATTGTTATAGGCTGAAGCATTTTTGTTATCTTTCCTAACAAGATCTAATAAGGTTTCTAATGCCTTATCAATATCTCCTTTTCTTAACAAGGCATGAGAAATATTTTGTAGAACTTTAATATCTTCAGGAAAATATTCTTTAATTTCTTTATAGATTTTTAAAGCTTCATCGTATTGCTTTTGATAATAATATAGCTTGGCAAGATTCGCTAACGACGGATAGAATAATGGCTGTAATGCTATTGCCTTATTAAAATACTTTTGTGCTTTTTCATAATTCCCCCGATTTAAAAAAGCTAATCCTACATTATTGATTACATTAGGATTTTCTTTAAATCTATTGAGTCGTTTTAATGAATAATTGATTTTATAACTATTACACCCTGCGGTCTCTGCCGCAGGGTTCTTCACTATAGATTAAGTGTTCCCTTGTTTTATCGTGCCGTAGCTTCCTTTTTGGGCTGCAGCTTTATGACTAGTTTAAAATTAAGAGCGTCGGCGATTTTCCCCAATGTTTCGACGGTCGCCTTGTTAAAACCTCCCCCTTCAAGTCTGGCTATCGCGCTTTGCTTTGTACCGATCCTTCGCGCTAATTCTTTCTGAGATATCCCGGCCTGTCCTCTCGCTATAATCATCTTTTCCATAAGATCGAATTCAGGTTGCAACTCTTCCCATGCCTTCCTGAATTTCGGATTTTTCATAAGCTCCGCCTTATGTTCCTCTAAGGTTGTACCTTTTACATATTTCTTTTTCATCTATACCCTCCTAGGTCGTCTACTGTCTGTTTATAAAATCCTGCATTCTCTTTTCAGCTATGTCTATTTCTGCTGGCGGTGTTTTGTCTGTTTTTTTCAAAAAGGCATGCAGTAAAACAAACCTTCTTCCTGTGTATGAAAAATAAAAGATTCGGCTATATCCCTTGCTGACCATTATTCTCAGTTCCCAAATCTTCCCTCTAATGTGCCGGGTATATGGTTCTTTCAGCAATACGCCATATTTTGCTAAAAGCTCAATTTTCCCGATTACTTGGGCCTGCGATTTCTCTGGAAGACCATCAATAAACTCTTTAACAGGCTCCTTATCTTTTGAATCTCTGTAATACTCAATAGTCCAGTTCATGTCACTTGCCCACTAAGTATAACATATATGTTATCTTCTCGCAAGACAGGCATGCGAATTTCCAGTAGCACACATCACTTTTTCATATCCTTGCAAAATTGTTTGTTACAGGAAGAAGTTTTCGGAGAATACTTCCGTCTGAAGTCTTTCCCTAAGCCTTTATCAGACTTATACCATGGAGGGTGCACAGATCTTTTTGTTTGCTTCACCCCGAAATGCGCTTTCTTCGGTTTTCGGTTTGTGGAAGTGCGTTGAGTAGGCTTCTTCAATGTTTGGGTCTCCGGACTTACTGAATCTCAACGGTGCCCTAGAGCCTTTGCCCCAGGACACATAGGAAGTCTTGCTGGCCAGCAGGCCGCCTTTTTTTGCATTTTGCTGTAGGGTTCTTAGCATGTGGGTTACCTTCACCAGGTTAACCTTTATCACCTTCTCCAGGTATGGGACTTTCCGAGACCGCCACGCCTCATAGTCCCCCTTCGTCAGTTTGCCCATGCGAATGAGGATATCGACGAAACAAATGTAGCCTTTTTCGCGGAGTACCTCAAGTGATGCTTCGTTCATTTGTTTGATCAAATCGTTACGATTTAGACTCATCCTTTTTGTATAACCTTCCTTTTTCGCGCGTAACGGTTAGCAATGTGCCGCTCCGTTTTTCGATACTTCTGCACCCGACTGATATGCGATGCTTCCTTGAATCTCAGAGTCCAGGCGGCTCATCTCCCTCAAAATATGGGTCATGCTCACTAAAGAGCATGCATTCCAGTCTGTTTGCATCGCTGATAGCCTGCCCGGGTGCATGAGATGCCTTCAACTCAAGCATTTCACGGAGGCCGTTTATAGCGCTTGCTACTTTTCTGTGGACCATCGGGCTATTCTTTATTGATTCAGTGTAACGAACAACGGCCTCAAAAAAAGCCTTAAAATAAAGCATTGGGAATGTGCCCTTCCCATGAAAAT